>NZ_JBKFBI010000047.1:0-37722 GCF_053346095.1 Methylobacterium sp. A52T
ATCCGCGTCCTCCCGGTCCGACGGGAGGACGCGGATCTCGCCGACGCGCGCGTCCCGTCGGCGACGACAATCTCGGGAATCGAGTCCACCACCCGCAGCCCACAGCCAATCCGCGACCGCGCCACGCTTGCCGGATCGTGACACGCGGGCAATGCCGCGATCGACTTGAGCCAGATCAATGACCGGCCGCACGGATACCGGATGCTCGGCCCGTGAAAGTTGGCAGGTCGTCTGTCGGTCAGGTCTCGGGCGCCCGGACATCGGGCCGCCGATGCCGTCAGCCCGCGCGGGGAATCCGGTGAGAACGATCGAGAACCGAACGGCGGACATGGTCCCGAACGCGCTCAACATGCTCCTGGGCGCCGTGCTCCTCCTCGCACCTTGGTACTTGGATCTGGGCTACGAGACGGCCGCCGCGCGCAACGCCTTCGTGACCGGAGGCGCCATCACCGTGGTCGCACTCCTGGCCCTCGGCGAGACCTGCGCCTGGGAGGAATACCTCACCGTCGCCCTCGGGCTCTGGGCGGCCGTGGCGCCCTGGGTTCTCGGCTTCGCCGACGCGACGGCCCCCGTGTGGGTGCACGGCCTGACCGGGCTCGCGGTGGCCGCCCTGGCCGCGTACGTGCTGTGGCGGCTCTACGTGTCGCCCCGGGCGCGCTCCGTCTGAGGCGCGCCCGTCGCCGGCGCGGCGGCGGGCATCCGGCCGGCACCCGCGACTACGGGGTTGCCCTTAAGGGGCGCGCCTTAAGGCTCCGACCGGAATTTCTCCGCCTCCCGCCCGCTGCCAATCTCGTCCCGACCAACGCAGGCGAGGAGCGCAGCGATGAGCACCGAGTTCACGGCACGGACAGCACCGGAGGGGCCTGCAGCCCATCCCGCTGCCGTCCCGGAGATCGAGAGGAGCACCCTGTTCGCGGGATGCGCCGACGTCGTCGGGACACCGTTCTCCTATGCCCGCGAGGAGGAGATCTACGGAGAGGGCGAGGAGGCCGAGTTCGTCTACAAGGTCCTCAGCGGCGCGGTGCGCACCCACAGGGTCCTGAGCGACGGGCGCCGCCAGATCACGGGCTTCCACCTGCCCGGCGACCTGTTCGGGCTCGGGCAGGGCGAGACCAATCGCCAGACCGCCGAGGCCCTCACCAGCACCAGGGTGCTGATCTTCAGGCGGCGACAGGTCGAGCGCGCCGCGACCGGGCGGGCCGAGGTCGCCTGCCGGCTCTGGAGCATGGCCACGAGCGACCTGCGGCACGCCCAGGACCTGGCGCTCCTGCTCGGACGGCGCTCGGCCCAGGAGCGGGTCGCCGCCTTCCTGCTGGAGGTCGATGACCGCCTCGGCTCCGCCGGCACCTTCGCGCTGCCGATGACCCGCCGCGACATCGCCGACTACCTCGGCCTGACCATCGAGACCGTATCGCGCACCCTCTCGCAGCTGGAGGAAGAGGGGGCGTTGCGACGCGACGGCGGCCGACAGGTGTGCCTGCATCGGACCCGGCTCCGCCGTCTCGTCGAGGATTGAGACAGGCGCCGCCGGGAGCGCCGCTGCGAGCTGCCGCGTGGTTTCGCGTTGGCTTTCGGGGTCGCTTCGGGATGGCGCCTGCGCGCAGGACGCCGCCTCGGAGACAGTCGCGGACGGCGCCGGCGAGCGGGTGCGGAGACGAACGGCGTCACCGCTTCTGGAAGCGCGCGATCAAGCCCGGGGCCTCCTCGCGGATCAGCCCGAGAAAGTTGTCGATCACCGGGTTCCGGCGCTGATGATGCAGCGCGTAGACGTCCGCCGACAGGAAGGGCGGCTTGATCGGCAGGACGACGACGTCCGGATGTCTCGGTCGGCCGACGAATTCCGGGATGATGGCGAGACCGAAGCCCGCCGCGACCAGGTTGATCAGCGACGAGGCCTCGCGGACCTGCTGCGAGATGCTCGGCGTGAACCCGCGCGCGATGCAGGCTTGGTAGATATCCGCCGCGAAGCGCGAGCTCTCGAGGCCGAGCGAGATCAGCGGCTCGCTGCGGAAGACGTCGATCGCGACGCTGCGACCGGCGGCGAGGGCGTGCTCGCGCGGCACGGCCACGCAGAGCCGCTCCGGCCACGCCAGGTGGGCGACGAGATCCGGATCCTCGGGGGGGCTGCGGAGGAAGCTGAGATCCGTCCGGTTCGCCTTGAGGGCCGCGATCTGGTCGGCCGGCGCCATCTCGTGGATGCGCACGTCCACCGCCCGGAAGCGCTGCTCGAAGGCCCGGATCAGGCAACCGGCCGGCCCCGCGAGGACGGAACTCGTCATGCCGATGTTGAGGATGCCGGCCGTTCCGGTGCCGATCGTCCGCGCCCGGTCGACGGCGTCGGCGACCTGCGCGAGGACCGCCCGCGCGTTCCCGAGGAAATCCTCGCCCGCCGCGGTCAGGACGACGCGCCGGCTCGAGCGCTCGAACAGGTTGACGCCGATCTCCAACTCGAGATCGCGGATCTGCTGGCTCAGCGGCGGCTGCGACACGCCCAGGCTCTGGGCGGCGGCGGTGAAGCTGAGATGCTCCGCCACCGCGGCGAAGTAGCGAAGATGCCGGAGTTCCATGGGCCGACCCATAGGAATTTCGAATGGATAGAAGCACGGAAGGTCTTTTGCGTCTAGACTCGCGGGGTGGAGGTCCTCGATGGCCGGGATCTCGCCGGCCCGTCAGGACCGTCGACAGCGGCGTGTCGCTGAGGCGGGGCCCGGCGGCCATCCGTCCCGCACCGCGCTCAGGTCCCGCCCGGGTGGATCCCGACGCGCTCCGCGGCGAAACGCTCGCGGAGCCAGGCCGCGGCGGGGCCACAGGGCCGCTGCTTGTGCCAGACCAGTTCCAGGGCGATCGGCCAGTCGCCCTCATCGAACTGGAGGTCGGGCGTCACGAGGTACGGCGCCGTGAGGGACGCGGCGATCACGTGGTCGGTGACGAAGGCCCAGCCGATCCCGTGCTTCACCATCTCCAGGATGACCCAGTGGCTCTCCACCCACCACACCTCGGCGGCGACCCGGAGACGGCGCTTCTCCGCCCCGTCGCCGCGGGCGGCCACGAGGATCTGGCGGTGGCGCTTCAGCTCCTCCCACGCCACCCGCTCCTTCGCGAGCGGGTGATCGCGGCCGCAGACCAGCTTGAGCGGCACCCAGCCGATGGTCCGGAACCCGAGTTCCGTCGGGAGCCCCTCCTGGCGCCACATCACGCCCAGGTCGGCGGCGCCCGACCGGACCATGCGGCTGACATCCTCCATCAGCGGGAAGAGCAGCTCCAGCTCCACGAAGGGGAAGCGCTGGGCGAAGCTGGCGAAGAGGGCGCCGAGGGCGTGCTCGGGGTAGAGCTCGTCGATGGCGACCACCAGCCGGTTCTCGACGCCCTGCTCCAGGCTGCTCGCCACGCCGATCAGGTGCTCCCGCCGGTCGAGCACCACGCGCGCCTCCAGCAGCAGCCGCTCGCCCGCCGGGGTCAGCACCGGGTTCCGGCCCGCGCGGCTGAACAGCGCCAGCCCCAGATCCGTCTCGAGGTTGGCCACCTGCGTGCTGACGGCCGACTGCGCCTTCCGCAGCACCCGCGCCGCGCCCGAGAACGACCCGGCCTCGGCCGCGGCCACGAAGGCCTGGAGCTGGTCGAGCGAGACCGCCATCTATCTGCTTATCCGATACTTCCTAACTTGTGGATCGCCTTATCGCAGATAGAGAGCGGCCGACCAATCCGCCTCTCTAGAGCGAGACCATGCGCACCACCCGCGACCGCATCCGCCACGCCATCCTGTTCGAGGTGATCGGGCTGCTCCTCATCGTCCCGCTCGGGACCGCGGCCTTCGGCCTGCACGCCGCCGACATGGGCGTGATCGGCATCGGCAGCGCCCTCGTCGCGACGAGCTGGAACTACGTCTACAATCTCGGCTTCGACCGGGCGATGCAGCGGCTCGCCGGGCACACGCGCAAGAGCCTCGTCCTGCGGGTCGCCCACGCGGTGCTGTTCGAGGCGGGGCTGCTCCTGATCCTGCTGCCGCCGATCGCGTGGTATCTCGGCATCGGCCTCGTGGAGGCCTTCTTCATGGATCTGGCGATCGCGGCCTTCTACGTGGCCTACGCCTTCGTGTTCAATCTCGCCTACGATCGGACCTTCCCACTCCCGAGCTGGACCGAGGCTGCCGCCGAGCCGTCCCGCTGACGCGCGCCGGCCGCGCCGCGAGACCGCGACGGCGGCGCGGCGGGCGTTCGAGGGTCCGCGGCGCCGCGCGAGGCGCCCGCTATCCCTCCGCGCGGACGAGATCCGTCGTCTCCGGTCCGCGCGGAACCTCCGCGCCCACGGGACCGACGGGCGGCCCGCCCGGCGGGATCAGCGCGGCGAGCGCCTTCTGGAGAAGGTCGGGCCGGACCGGCTTGTGAATCAGAGGGACCCCGCTGTCCAAGGCCTCCCGCATGCGGACGGGCGCGGTGTCGCCGGTGATGAGGATCGCCGGGATCGGCATTCCCCAATGCTGCCGCAGCGTCGCGATGGCTTCGGCGCCGGTCTGGCCCCCGCGCAGGCGGTAGTCGCAGATCAACGCGTCCGGCGGCGGCCCCTGCGACGGCAGTTCGGTGACGTCGGTCGGGTCCTCGAAGGCCCAGCACAGGCAACCCCAGCCGGAGAGGAGCGCCACCATCGCGTCGCGGACGATGGCATCGTCGTCGACGATCAGGATGCGGGCGCCGACCAGGCCGCCGCTCTCCGCGATGCCGGCCGCGGGCGCGTCGTCGAGCCCGGCGTCCCGCCCGGCGTCGAGCGTCCGGGGGACGAGGATGCGGAAGACGCTGCCGCTCCCCACCTTCGACGAGAGGGAGAGCGGGTGATCGAGCGAGGCGGCGATCCCGCGCGCGATCGCGAGCCCCAGCCCCAGACCCTTGTGACGATCGCGCTCCGGATTCCCGAGCTGGTAGAACTCCCGGAAGATGTCCTCGCGCTTGTCGGCCGGGATGCCGATCCCGGTGTCGTAGACTTCGATCGACACGCCCGCGCGCCGGCGCCGGCAGCCGATGAGGACGCCGCCGCGCTCGGTGTACCGGATGGCGTTGAGGACGAGATTGCGCAGGACCAGCTCCAGCAGGGCCGCGTCCGAGACGATCGCCAGGTCCGTCTGGGGCGTCCGATAGATCAGGCGCTTGGCGTCGGCCAGCGGGGCCAGATCGTTCTCGATCTTGTCGAGGAGCGGCTGCAGCTCGAAGGCGCGGGGCCGCGGCGTGATCACTCCGGCCTCCAGGCGCGAGAAGTCCAGAAGCGTGTTGAGCATGTCGGTCGAGGCGACGTTCGCGGTCTGGGCGTTCTGCAGGATCCGCCGCTGCGGCGCGGCGAGATCCGTCTGGCTCAGCGCCTGGAGGAAGAGGCCCTGGGCGTGGACCGGCTGGCGCAGGTCGTGGCTGGCCGCCGCGAGGAATTGCGACTTCGCGGTGTTGGCGTGCTCGGCGTCGCGGCGGGCCCGGTGCGCCGCGGCGGTCTCCGCGCGCAGCTGCTCCACGAGGGCCGCGTTCTCGAAGCGGAGCTCGATCGATTCCCGCACGCGGCGGCTGGCGAGCACGACCTGACCGTACTGCCCGACCACGAAGAGGATCGAGCAGATTGCCAGGGCGCGGTAGGGCGCGCCGCCGAGCGACCAGAGGGTTCCCGCGGCCAGGACGGCGACGGGCACGACGAGGGCGAGGTAGAGGTGCCGCCGCGGCGCCAGGAGCGAGACGCCGTTGCTGCAGGTCGCGCCCAGCAGCGACATGGTCAGGATGCTCACCGCCGGGACCTGGAGCGGCAGCGCGATCCAGATCAGCGATCCCAGGATCGCGCCCTCGACGATCTTGCTCAGGAAGATGACGCGCTCGACCCGGCGGGCGCGGTCGGGCTCGCCGATCGCGGCGCGGACCCGACGCGCGTAGGCGGCCGCCCCGAACCGCTCGACGAGGAACGCGCCGTACCAGCTCAGCAGGACCGCGTGGGGCACCAGGCTCCACAGCACGGCCAGCATCAGCGTCGAGACGAGGAAACCGACGGCGACCGACTGCGTGACGCCGTCCAGGACGAGGCGCAACTGCTCGGCCGCGATCCGCTCCTCCTGAGACGGGCTCATCGGATCAGGCCGAACTGCTGCGCCTTGAACACCGCCTCGGCGCGCCGGGTCACCCCCAGGACCGACAGCAGGCCCTGCACGTGGCCGCGGACCGTGTGTTCCGACAGACCGAGATTGCGTCCGATCATCTTGTTGGACAATCCGCGCCCGACGAGGGTCAGCACCTCGGCCTGCCGCGGCGTGAGCGTCGGGCAGAGGGCGCCGCCGACCCGCGGGACCGCGGACGACCGGGCGAGCATCTCGCGCAGGACCGTCATCATCCGCTCGGGGCGGTCGGTCTTGGACAGGAACGCGCAGGCGCCCTGCGCCAGCGCCGTGCTCACGGTATCGGGCAGATCCAGGCCGGACACGACGACGATCCGGGCGGCCGGCCAGCGCTGCTGGAGCAGGCCCATCCCCTCGAGCCCGCCGATGCCCGGCAACTGGATGTCGAGGAGGACGATCGTCGGGACGACGGCCACGATGGCGAGCGCCTCGTGCAGCGATGGGCTGTCGAGAACCGGGATCTCATCGAACGCCGTCGACAGCATCGAGACGATGCCGGACCGGAACAGCGCGTGATCATCGATGATGAGGATTGCTTCCTGCGCCATGCGGATCCTGTCTAGAGCAACCGCACAGGCGCCGTCACGGGTCATGGACCAGTCCATGTGGACTGGTCCACGAAGCCATCCCGATCGGCTAAGCCACGGGTCGAGGAATTCGATCGCGCGCGCCCGGACATGCAGCTGGAGGCCACGCGGACGGGATCGGATGCCGGGCGAGGCCGCCCGCCATCCGGCGCGGCCCGCGCTTCACACCGCTGCCGTCGCGGCAGCGGTCCGGTGATCGCGGGCGGTGACGTCCGTCGGACCGCGCGCGCGGCCCTCCCAAGTCGACTCGAGGGAATCCCATGGTTCACCGCCGTCAGAGACGAGGCATCGGCCGGACCGCGTCCGATCCGACGTTCGACGCGAAGGTTCCCCTGATCGTGCGGTGGATCGGCGCCGCGGCCCGCAAGCGCGCCCGGGCGGCCAACCGGGAAGCCGCGCCCGTTCCGACCCTGGACAACGTGACGACGGACAACGTGACGAGGCTGTCCTGGGCCGACACCTTCGGACGGGCGATCAGCGCCGATCCTCAGCGGTCGAAGGGACCCGCGACCGTCCTCGCGATGCGTCCCCGCGCGAGCAGGCCCGCGTGCGGCCCGATCGTCCGCGCGAGACAGGCGGTGAGCGCCGCGATCCCGACCTCGCTGCCGTAGAGCGAGACTGACCGGCCGATCTCGGTCGCTCTACCGTCGGATCTCGGTGCCGGCCGGGGATCCGCGCCCGCCCGGCCGCGCGGTGTCCGGCGCGAGAAGGCCGGATCCGGTCCTGAGCCACAGCCCGTCCGGCGCCGCCTCGACCGCGGACAGGCGCAGGGCACGGAACGACCAGCCCGGCGAGACGGCGCCGTCCCGGAGCTCGAACGAGGCCTGGTGCCGGGGGCAGTGCAGCCGGCCCGCGACGCAGCGTCCGAGGGCGAGGTCGGCCCCCTCGTGCGGGCAGGCGCGCTCGGCGGCCACGATCCGCGCGCCGTCCCGGACGAGGAGCAGCCGGCGGCCGCCCGCCGTGACGGGGAGCAGGTCCCGGTCGCCGAGAAGGTCGACCGGGCCGAGGCGGATCCGCCCCGGCAGATCCCGCTCAACCACCGAGATAGGCGTCCCGCACGTGGGGGTCGGCGATGAGGTCCTGCCCGCGCCCCTCGAGGACGATGCGGCCGGTCTCGAGGAGGTAGGCGTAGTCGCAGAGTTCGAGGGCGGCGAAGGCGTTCTGCTCGACGAGGAGCACGGTCGTGCCGGCGTCGCGGATCGCCCCGATCACCGCGAACATCCGCTCGACGATGTTGGGGGCGAGCCCCAGTGAGGGCTCGTCGAACAGCACGAGCTTCGGGCGCCCCATCAGCGCGCGGCCGATCGCCAGCATCTGCTGCTCGCCGCCCGACAGCGTGCCGGCCGCCTGGTCGCGGCGCTCCGCGAGGCGCGGGAACTCCCCGTAGATGCGCGCCAGGTCCGCCGCGACCGCCGCCCGGTCGCGGCGCAGGTAGGCGCCCATTGCGAGGTTCTCGGCGACCGTCATCTGCGGGAAGACGCGCCGCCCCTCCGGACAATGGGCGATGCCCGCGGCCAGGATCCGGCGGGGCTCCGCCCCGGCGATGTCCCGGCCGGCGAACCGGATCGCGCCGGATCGCGGCGGGACGAGGCCGGAGATCGCCCGCAGCGTCGTGGACTTGCCGGCCCCGTTCGCGCCGACGAGGGCGACGAGCTGGCCCTCGCGCACGTCGATCGTGAGTCCCTTCAGCGCCGTGACGTGCCCGTAGCCGCAGACGAGGTCGCGGATCTCAAGCATGGACCGCCTCCTGCGCGGCAGCGGCGGCGGCCTGCCGGGCGGCGCTGCCCTGGCCGAGATAGGCCTCGATCACCGCCGGGTCGCTGCGGATCCGGTCCGGCGGCCCCTCGGCGATCAGGCGGCCGTAATTGAGGACGACGATGCGGTCGGAGACCTCCATCACCATCGGCATGTCGTGCTCGACGAGCAGGATGGTGACGCCGCGCTCCCGGATCTGCCGGATCAGCCGCACGAAGACCCGCGTCTCGGAGGCGTTCATCCCCGAGACCGGCTCGTCGAGGAGCAGCATGGCGGGCTCGGTGGCGAGCGCCAGCGCCACGCCGACGAGGCGCTGCTCCCCGTAGGCCAGGGCGCCGGCCTTCTCCTGCGCCCGGCCGGCGAGCCCGACCCAGTCGAGGAGCGCCGCGGCGCGGGCGCGCAGCTGCCGCTCGCCGGCCCCCGCGCGGCCGAGGAGCGCGTCGAGCACCGGCGCGCGGCCCGCCGCGGCGCCCATCTGGTGCAGGCCGATCATCACGTTCTCGAACACCGTGTCGTCCGGGAAGACGCTGGTGCGCTGGAAGGTGCGGGCGAGGCCGAGCCGCGTGATCGCGTGCGGCGGCAGGCCCTTCAGGGACGTGCCGCGGAAGCGGACATCGCCCTGGCTGGGCTTGAGGAAGCCGGTCATCACGTTGAAGGCCGTCGTCTTGCCGGCCCCGTTCGGGCCGATCAGGCTGACGATCTCGCCGGCCCGGACGTCGAAATGCAGGTCCGCGATGGCGACGAGGCCGCCGAAGCGGACGCCGACATGCTCGACGGAGAGGATCGCGCTCATCGCTGCACCGCCGGATTGGCCTCGAGGACGGGGGCGGCCGGGGCCGGCCGGCGGCCGAGCAGCGCCGCCAGGCCCGGGACGATGCCCCGCGGCATCACGAACAGGATCACGATCAGCACGAGGCCGTAGACGATCCACTGCGCCTCCGGCGCCATGACCGGGCGGAGCGCCACCGGCAGCAGGCCGAAGATCAGGCCACCGACGACCGGGCCCATCAGGGTGCCCTTGCCGCCCGCCACCACCATGATGACCATGGTGACCGTGGTGGCGAACAGGAACACGTCGGGATCGATGATCCGCAGGTAATGGGCGTAGAGACTGCCGGCCGCGCCGGCCATGGCGGCCGAGATCACCGCCGCCACCGTCAGCGTGCGGGTGGCGTTGATGCCGACCGAGAGCGCCAGCGGCTCGTTCTCCTTGAGGCCCCGCATCGCCCGGCCGAAGCGCCCGCCGACCAGGCGGGCGATCACGGCGTAGCAGAGCGTCCCCACGGCCAGCACGAGGTAGTAGTACTGGAGCTTGGTCTTGAGGGTCCACATCCCGAGGCCCGGCAGGCCGAGGGTGATGGCCGGGATGTTGGTGAGCGCCAGCGGCCCCTGCGTCAGCTCCACCCAGTTGAGCGCCACGAGCCGCACGACCTCGGCGAACGAGATCGTCACGATCACGAAGTACGCGCCCCGCACCCGGAAGGAGAGCCGCCCGATCAGGTAGCCGCAGCCGCCCGCCGCCGCCGTCGCCAGCAGGAGGCCGGCCACCGCCGGCCAGGGCTCGTGGACCGCGCGGATGCCGAAGCCGAGATCCACGTCGAAGCCGAGGCTGGTCAGCGCGCTGACGTAGGCGCCGATCCCGAAGAACGCGATGTGGCCGAGGCTGAGCTGCCCGGTGAAGCCGAGGAGCAGGTTCAGGCTCATGGCGCCGATCGTCAGGATGCCGGTCACGATCAGCGCGTTGAGGAGGTAGGGGTTGGCGCCGAGCCCCAGGGGCAGGGCGACGAGGCCGGCGAGCAGGGCGAGGGGGAGGAGCCGGTTCATCCGATGCGCTCCGCCTTGGCGAACAGACCTGTGGGCCTGCAGAGCAGGACCGCGATGATGATCAGGAAGCCCATCGCGTCCCGGTAGCCGGAGGAGACGTAGCCGGCGCCCAGCTCCTCGGCGAGCGCCAGGATGAAGCCGCCGATCGCCGCGCCGGTGACGTTGCCGAGCCCGCCCAGGATGACGATGGCGAAGGCCTTGAGCTCGGCGAGGCCGCCCATCTGCGGGAACACCACGTAGACGGGACCGAGGAGCGCGCCGGCCGCCGCCGCCAGCGACGAGCCGAGGGCGAAGGTCGCGGTGTAGATCCGGCGGACGTCGACGCCCATCAGCGCCGCCGTGTCGGAATCCTGGAAGGCGGCGCGCATGGCGAGACCGAGCTTGGTCCGGTTGATCAGCGCGTAGGTGAGGGCGATCAGCGTCAGCGCCGCCCCGAGCACGAACAGCCGCAGCCACGACACCGAGACCGGGCCGACCTGGAGCGGCGCCTCGGGGAAGGGCGCGGGGATCGCCTTGGCGACGCCGCCGAAGGTCCAGAGCGTGCCGGATTGCAGGACGATGCCGGCGCCGATCATCACCAGCATGGTGGTGTCGATGTCCGAGCCCCGGAACGGGCGCAGCAGCAGCAACTCGATCGCGGCCCCGAGCAGGAGCCCGCCGAGGATCGCCACCGGCAGCGCCAGGAAGAAGTTCAGTCCCAGCGCGGCGACCGCGAGATACATGACGTAGGCGCCAACCGTGTAGAGCGCGCCGTGGGTGAAGTTCACGACGTTCATGATCCCGAAGATCAGCGTCAGGCCGATCCCCAGCAGCGCGTAGGTGCCGCCGAGGATGAGGGCGTTGACGAGGTGCTGGATCAGTTCGTTCACGGGCTTCTCCTGGCAGGTTGCGTGCCGGACGACCGGTGCCTCGCTCCGGGCGAGGACACGGGGATTGCCAATTCGGGAACCGGCACCGCGCGTCTCACTGCCCCCTCTGCGGGCTTGCGGATTCACACGTTCGGTTCGGCACCATCGGTGCACGGTGGAGCGCGGGTCCCCTCTCCCGTGCGGGAGAGGGACAGGGTGAGGGATCAGGTCTTTCAGGATGGGGCGCGCCATGTCGGAGTGTCGACGGTGTGCTCGCTCCTGAGCGTTCTCATCCCTCACCCCAACGCTCTCCCGCCCGGGAGAGGGGGCCCGTCGCGCTCTGCCGCCAGCGTCGATGTCTCCCGGGGATGCATGAACACCGTAGCTCTGCGGGGGAGGGCGCGCGGCGGCAGCCCTACAGCGCCGGCACGATCACCTTCCCGTCCTTGATCTCGATGAGGTAGACGTCGGGCTTGCTCTGGCCGCTCTCCTTCCCGGCGGGGCCGGCCTTGGCGAAGCGGATCGGCCCGTTAAGCCCGACGAAGTCGACCGACCAGAAGGCCTTGGTGATCGCGGCCGGATCGGCCGAACCCGCCTTCTCGATGGCGTGGGCGATCGCGCGGATGCCGTCGTAGCCGCGGAAGCTCTCGGTGACGCCGGCGAAGTCGAAGCCGCGCGTCTTCCACGCGGCGATGAAGGCCTCTGTGGCCTTCGGGTCCGGCGTCCTGTCGGGCGACCAGGGCAGGAAGGTCGTGAGGTGCATCGTGCCGTCGGCGGCCGCGCCGGCCTGGGCGATGATCTGGTCCGGGTTCTGGGATCCGCCGGTGGTGATGACCCGCTTCTTCAGGCCGAGCGCCGCCATCTGCTTGAACAGCAGCACGAGTTGATCGACCGAGCTCGTGATCATGATCGTGTCGGAATCCGACGCCTTCAGCTTGGCGAGCTGGGCGCTCATGTCCTGCGCGCCCTGGTCCATGGTCTCGACGAGGCCGACCGTCACGCCCTTGTCCTTGAGCATCTTGCCGAAATCGGTCGCGGCGCCGCGGCCGAAATCGTTGTTGAGGACGAGGAAGTCGACCTTCTTCAGCCCGAGGCGACCGACCATGGGGGCGAAGGTCTCGGCCTCGAGCGACGAGGGCGGCGAGATCCGGAACACGTAGGGGTTGCCGGAGGTCGTGATCTTGCCGGACGAGGAGGTCTCGACCAGCATCGGCGTCTCGTAATCCGCGAGCTTGGGCATGACGGCGAGCGTCAGGCTGGAGCCCCAGGCGCCCATCATCACCGGGGTCTTGTCGCTGGTGATCAGCTTCTCGGCGACCGCGGCGGCCTCGGTCGGGTTGCTCTTGTTGTCCTCGATCACGAGTTCGATTCTCTTTCCGAGGACGCCGCCCTTGGCGTTGATCTCGTCGGCGGCGATCTTGGCGCCGTTGACCACGTAGGTGCCCGAGGCCGCGAACGGCCCGGTCAGGGGCTCGTTGACGCCGATGCGGATCGCCTCCGCCCGTGCGCCCGTCGCCGTCAGCGCCAGCAGGATCGCGGTCGTGAGGGTGAACCTGCTGGGCATTCGCGTGTCTCCGGTGCGTTGGGGCGGGATGGGATCAGGCGCGGCCGAACCACGCGGCGAGGCGCGCGCGGGCGAGGCCGAGGAGCAGGCGGAGCGGGTTGAGGCCGGCGGGCGCCGGCGCCGCGACACCCGAGAGCCGGGCATCGAGGTTGCGGGTGAACTCCGCGGCGATGCGGCCGGCGAGGTCGCGCACGAGGCCGGGCCGGCCGAACTGCGCGAGCGGCCCGGTCAGGGTGTAGCCGACGTCGAGCTCGACCTGGGCGGTGCCGGGCGTCGGGCCGGCATCGACCCGGTAGCGGATCCGGCCCTCGGTCGCCGAGCGGCCGCCCGCATCGGTGCCGGCCCCGTGGACCGCGCCGGTCCGGGTGGCCTCGTCCCGCGCGAGGCGGGCGCGGCCGCGGAACGTCGCGGCGATCGGCCCGATCCGCACCTGCAGGCCGCCCTCGACCGTGTCGGGGGCGGGCCGCGCCGTGAGCACCGCGCCCGGCAGGCAGGCGGCGACCGCCGCGATGTCGCCGAGCAGGGCGAAGACGGCCTCCGGCGGGTGGGGGAGGTCGAGCACCTGCGTGAAGCCGTGGGCCGGGGTGAACGCGTCGGACAGGTCCGCGACGGCCGCCGGCGCCGCCGGGGCGATCCGATCCGCCGGCGATTCCAGGCGCGCGAAAGTCGCGTCGCCGATCCGGGCGCCGACCGGGCCGAGCGGCCGGGCCGCACCGATCTCCGGGGGGATGCCGCGCGCGCGCCGGTCCGCGATCACCGCCATCACGGCCCGGACGATGCCGGCATAGCCGGTGCAGCGGCACAGGTTGCCCGACAGGCCGACGCGGATCCGTCGCTCGTCGGCCTCGGGCAGCCGCAGGACCAGGTCGCGGGCGGTCACCAGCATCCCGGGCGTGCAGTAGCCGCACTGGAGCGCGTGCTCGCGGTTGAAGGCGGCCCGCAGCTCGCCCGCGATCGCGTCCGCGTCGAGGCCCTCGATCGTCGTGACCGCGGCGCCCGCGCAGGCCCCCGCGAAGGTGAGGCAGGCGCGGGCCGGCTCACCGTCGAGCAGGACCGTGCAGGCGCCGCAGACGCCGTGCTCGCAGCCCAGATGCGTGCCGGTGAGGTCGAGCCCGTCGCGCAGCACGTCGCCGAGATGGCTGCGCGGCTCGGCCGCGACCCGCACGGCGCGGCCGTTCACCGTCAGCGCCAGGGCCATGCGGGACGTCCCGGGTTCGGCCAGCGCGGCGCTCATGCGGCCTCCGGAAGGGTCTGGGATCGGGGATCGGGCTCGGCCGCCGCGGCCACCGCGCGCGCCAGCACCGTCACGTGGACGTGCCGCTCGACCGCGTCGGCCATCCCGGCCTCCCGCAGGGCCTGGTCGGCGGCCCGGGTGTCGAAGCGCGCGGCGAAGTCGGCGCCGATGCGGCCGCCGAAGAGCGGGCGGGCATCGGCCAGGAGCACGGGCGGCCCCTCGACCGCGCCGATCACGGCCCGGCCGCGGCCGGCGCCGGGCTCGAGGCGCACGGCCCCGATGGCGTGTGCGAACTCGCCGATCTTCGCGCAGTGCTTGACGTAGCCCCAGGCCGCGCCCGCCGGCAGCGCCGGCACGCGCACAGCGACGAGGATCTCGTCCGCGCCGAGCGCCACTTCGAGGGCGCCGGTCACGAAACGCTCCACCGGCAGGGTGCGGCGGCCGCTCCGCCCCGCGATCTCGACCTCGGCGCCGAGGGCCGTCAGGGCGGTGACCCAGTCGGCGGCCGGGTCGGCGTGGACGAGGCTGCCGCCGATCGTGCCGCGGTTGCGCACCGGCCGGTAGGCGATGGCGGCCGCGACCCGCCGCAGCGCGCCGCCGGTGAGGTCCGGGACGCGCCCGTCCTCGACGTCGGCGTGGGTCACGCAGGCCCCGAGGACGAGCGTGTCACCCTCGACCCGCGCGTCCCGGAGTTCGGGGATGCCGGTGATGTCGAGGATCAGGGTGGGCTCGACGAGGCGCAGGTTCAGCATCGGCCCGAGGGACTGGCCGCCCGCGATCAGCTTCACGCCCGCGGGGGCTTCGGCGAGGCGTGCCAGCAGCGCGGGCAGGCTGTCGGGGCGCTCCCAGGCGAAGGCGGCGGGCTTCATGCGGCCTCCCGCGCGGTCTCGGCGGGATCACGGGCGGCGAGCACCGCCTCCACGATCCGCCGGGGGGTGAGGGGCGAGTGCAGCAGCTCGACGCCCAGCGGCGCGAGGGCATCGTTCACGGCGTTGGCGAGCGCCGCAGGCGGCGCGATCGCGCCGCCCTCGCCGATGCCCTTCTGGCCGAAGCGCGTGTAGGGCGAGGGCGTCTCCATGTGGTCGATGCGGGCCATCGGCACGTCGGCGGCGCCGGGCAGGAGATAGTCGGCGAGGGTCGACGCCAGCGGCTGGCCGCGGGCGTCGAAGCGCATCTCCTCGAACAGGGCCGTGCCGATCCCCTGCGCGAGGCCGCCGTAGATCTGGCCGTCGACCACGAGGGGGTTCACCAGCGTGCCGCCGTCCTCGACGATGACGTAGTCGAGGATCTCCACCGCCCCGAGATCGGGGTCGACCGCCACCACGGCCGCGTGCGCCGCGTACGAGAACGTGCCGGAATCGCGCACCGGCTTGTAGCCGGCGGTGACCTCGAGGCCGCCGGGATCGGTGTCGGGCGCGAGGTCCTGCGGCCGCCGGTACCACGTGCGGGCGATGGCCTCGAGCGGCACGTCGCCGGAGGGGCCGACGACGTAGCCACCCTCGAAGCGGCAGTCTTCGGGCCGCGCCTGGAGCAGGTGGGCGCCGATCCTGATCGCCCGGTCGCGCAGCGCCTCGCAGGCCGCCGCCACCGCGCCGCCGGCCATCACCATGACGCGGGAGCCCCAGGAGCCCGTCGAGTAGGGGGTCATGGCGGTGTCGCCGTGGACGAGGCGGGTGCGCGCCACCGGGACGCCCAGGATCTCGTGGGCGACCTGGGCCAGCGTCGTTTCCAGGCCCTGGCCGTGGGAATGGGCGCCGATCCGCAGCTCCAGGCCGCCGTCCGGGGTCAGGCGGGCGCTCGCCTGCTCGTGGCCGGGGACCATCGGGATGCCCCAGCCGGAATAGACCGAGGTGCCGTGCGCGGCCTGCTCGCAGTAGATCGCGAGACCGAGGCCGATCCGGCGCCCGTCCGGCTCGCCCTGTCGCTGGCGGGCGCGGACCGCCGCCACGTCGACGGCCTTCAGCGCGCGGGCGAGCGCCTCCGGGTAGTCGCCGCTGTCGAAGTGCTTCTTCGTGATGTTCTCGAACGGCATCTGCCCGGGCCGCACGAGGTTTTTTTCACGCACGGTTTCGGACGTTATCCCGGCCGCGCGGGCGACCGCGTCGAGGACGAGCTCCAGGGCGAAGCAGACGCCGGTGCGCGCCACCCCCCGGTAGGGCAGGATCGGGCACTTGTTGGTCGCCACCGACCACGTGCGGCAGCGATAGGCCGGGAAGTCGTAGGGCCCCGGCAGGATGCTGGCGACCTGCGCGGCCTCCAGGCAGGCCGAGAACGGGTAGGCCGAGTAGGCGCCGGAATCGACGGTGGCCTCGCAGTCGATGCCGCGCAGGGTCCCGTCCTGCTCCGCGTAGGCGGTGATGCGGTAATGGTGCTCGCGGCAATTGGCGTTGGCGGTCAGGTGCTCGCGGCGGTCCTCCAGCCAGCGCACCGGGTGGCCGCAGCGGAGCGCGAGCCACGCGAGCGCCACGTCCTCGGCGAGCAGGATCGCCTTGTAGCCGAAGCCGCCGCCGACATCCGGCGAGACGATGCGGATGCGGCCCTGCTCGATCCCGAGGCATTCCGAGAGGCCGTTGCGCACGATGTGCGGCATCTGGCTCGCGGTGTGGACCACGAGCTGGTCGAGCCGGTGATCGAGCTGCACCACGGTACCGCGGCCCTCGATCGGCGCCATGCACTGCCGGCCCGTCGAGATGGTGCGGCTGACCTTGATCGGGGCGTCGAGGGCGCCCTCGATGCCGACATCGACCAGGGTCTCCAGGAAGACGTTGTCGCCCCAGTGCTCGTGGACGAGGGCGGAGCCCGGCTCGCGCGCGGCCAGCATGTCGTGGACGGCCGGCAGCTCCTCCAGGTCGAGGACGACGGCGGCGGCGATGTCCTCGGCCTCGGCGCGGGTCGGCGCGACGCACAGCGCGACGAGCTCGCCGACCTGCCGGACCTTGCCGGTGGCGAGCACCGGCTGCTCGGACACCTTGAAGCCGGGCAGCCCCGAGACCGCGCGGATCGGCAGCACGCCGTCGAGGTCGGCGGCGGTGAAGACGCGGTCGCGATAGGCCTCCGGCACGTGGACGGCGCGGATCCGGGCATGCGCGAGCGGGCTGCGCACGAAGGCGACGTCCTGCATCCCCGGCAGCCGGAGGTCGCCGACATACTGGCCGCGCCCGCGCATCAGGCGGTCGTCCTCCTTGCGGGGCAGGGGAGCCCCGACGCCCTCGCGGCTCATCGGGCGCCTCCGAGAACATCCTGCGCGGCGCGGACCAGGAGGCCGTCGGGCCGGCGGAATCCGTCGAGGATCGAGAAGTGGTCGGCGCCCGGCACCGGCAGCAGCGCGCCCGGCGCGTGGGCGGCGCCGCGCAGGGCGTGGAGGTTGCGCGCGTCGCGGACGAGGGCGGGCAGCTCCCGGCTGCCGTAGGCGACCGTCATGGGCTTGGGCACGACGGGCAGGCGCAGGGGCGACAGGGTCTCGATCTCGTCCTCGGTCAGGCCGAGCTTCTCGTTCAGGTAGGTCTCGCGGATCGGCGCGAGGTCGTAGACGCCGGAGATCGCCAGGACCGCGGACACGGCGGGATGCCCGAGATGGAGCGCGGCGAGCTGCGCCCCCGCGGACCAGCCGGCGAGGATGATCGGTCCGCCGATCCCGCGCGCTGCCCCGTGCGCGGCGAGCCAGTCGAGGGCAGCTCCGATCTCGGCGACGATGCCGGCGAGGCTCGCCTCGGGTGCCAGGGTGTAGCCCGGCATCGCCACCGACCAGCCGGCGGCCTTCAGCCCTTCCGCGAAGCAGGCGAAATCGGCCCGGGCGTTGCGCTGCCAGTATCCGCCGTGGACGAAGACGAGGCAGGGCGCCCCCGTCTCCGCCGCCGGGTAGAGGTCGAAGCCGGTGCGCTCTCCGGCAGCGTAGGGGATGTCGAGCCCGGCCGGGTGCGCCGCGCGATAAGTCGCGGAGGCCGCGTTGCGGGCGGCGACCTGCGCGGCGCTGTCGGGCACGCCCGCGTTGTTGTCGTAGCAGGCGCCCCGGGCCGCGAAGTCCAGGCTGTCCCAGCGGCGGCGCGGGTCCGGCGGTGTCGGGTCGTCGAGGACGAAGGCGGGCACCGGCGCCACCTCAGGCCGCGATCGCCTGGGGCAGGATCGGCGAGTCGGCCTCGAAGCGCTTCCCCGCGCGGAGGCAGAAGGCCGGGCGCAGCAGGCGGTCGGCGATCACCCGCGTGTCCTCGTTGTCGCGCAGCAGGAAGCGGCCGCGATCGTCGTGCAGCACCGAGACGTCGGCCGCGTAGCCGACCTTGAGGGCGCCGATCCGGTCGCCCATGCGCAGCATCTCGGCCGGGTGCGACGTCACCATCGGCACCACCTCCTCCAGCGGGATGCCGAGCGCCATCATCGAGCTCATCGCCTGGGTGAGGCTGAACCGGGCCTGGCCGAGGAAGGGATGGTTCTCGTCGTCGTGGTGCTCGTCCGGGGTGCCGGCGGGCTTCTTCACCTCGGGCACCTCGGTGTTGTAGCCGTGCATGTCGGCGCCGAGCGTGTAGGGGATCACGCCCGCCGGCAGGGACGCGCGGGCCACGCGGTAGGAGAAGTGGCTGCCGTGGCCGACATCGACCTTCAGCCCGGCCTCCATGGCCCGGCGGATGATGTGGTGGACCTCGCCCTGCTCGTTGATGAAGCCGCCCGGGTGGCGGGTGAAGGGATGGGCCAGCACGTCGCCGGGCCGCAGCAGCGGGATGACCCGCTCGACGATGGTGTCGGCGTCCTCGCCGTTGGCGCCCGATTCCGGCAACCCCCAGAGCTGGCCGAAATGCACGTAGAGCGGAAGGTCGGCGCGCCGGCTGATCTCGGCGGCCATCTCCATCACCTTGATGCCCCAGCGGGCGAAGCCGCCGATCTCGGCATGGCCCTTGATGCCGCGCACGAGGTCGCGGTTCTCGGTGGCCGACTTCACGGTGGCGTCGATGTCGACGCCGTCCGGGCTGTAGAGGTTCGGGTAGAAATGCCCTTCCAGGCCGCCGACGAGGTAGGCCGACAGGAAGGCGAGGACCTGCGTCTCCGAGCGCTCGGCGATGAAGTGGCGGAAGCCCGGCAGGGTCATGCAGGACGGCCCGCCCTGGTCCACCACCGTGGTCACGCCCGAGCGCACGCCGACCATGTCGGGGTTCAGGCCGAACCGGCCGGTGACGTACTGGTAGACGTGCGCGTGCGTGTCGATCATGCCGGGCAGGACAAGCTTGCCCGCGACGTCGACCACCTCGGCGGCGGCGGAGGGCAGGATCGTCTCCGCCACGGCGGCGATGCGCCCGTCCCGCACCGCCACGTCGCGTATGCCGTCAATGCCGGAGGCCGGGCAGATGACCCGCCCACCCCGCAGAACCAGATCATAGCGGCGATTGTCCATGTCGACCTCGTGGTCCCGGCCGGCGCGCGCCGGCCTCGCCCTTGCCAAAAGCGAAGCATGCTTCGTATTCCGGTATTGCACAGCGCGTGCCAAGGCTGGAACCGTTCTGCGGAGGCGGACGATGGATGAGGTCCCGGACGCCGGATTTGCGGCAGGGTCGGCAGAGGCGGGGGTCGCCGCGGGGGCGGCGAAGGCGGCCACGGACGCGGACACGGACGCGGCCACGGACACGGGGGCGGACGCGCGGAACTGGCCCCTGGCCGATCGCCCGGGCTTCCTCGCCCGCCGCATGCACCAGATCCACGTCAGCCTCTTCGCCGAACGCTGTGCCGCGTTTCGCGTCACCCCGCTCCAGTACAGCCTGCTCTCGCTGCTGCGCGATCTGGGGGAGGCCGATCAGACGACGCTCGCGAGCGCGGTCGCCCTCGACCGGACGACGACGACCGGCGCCCTGAAGCGCCTCGCGGCCCGCGGTCTGGTGAGCCGCACGACCTCGCCCCTCGACCGCCGCGCGCAGGTCTGCCGGCTGACGGACGAAGGCGCCGCGCTCCACGGCGCGATGGAGCCGGCGGCGCGGGCCGCTCACGCCCTCACCGTCGAGGCCCTCACCCCGGCGGAGCAGGACACCCTGACCCGGCTCCTGCGCCGCGTCATCGCGGGGCACGAGCACCGGCGCGGCCAGCCCGACATCCTGTAGGGCATCGCCGACGCGGCCCGCAGCAGGCCCCAGTGCTCAAAGAAGACACAGATCGTTCTGCGGCGGACCCCGGCGAAAAGCCCTTCTTCCCAACATCTTCGCGAAAATTGGACGCGTATTCCATTTACAGAACGCGGAGCCATTGCGCATAAATACGGCATGGAATGCCCACAGCGCGCGCTGAGCTGATCACGCTTCGCATCTGAGCTTCCCACCGCGCGACGAATGCCGGCACCCGACCATCGTTCCGTCCGCCGATGCGCGCCGCGCGCGGGCGGGCCGGCGCGGGGTTGGCACATGTCCTGCGTGCGGTGGGCAGCTCACAGCATGCTGTGGGAGCCTCAATGCCCGAACAGCGAGGTGCGATGACGACCCGCGATGACAGGTCCCGGCCCGCTCGCCCGACCGCGACGGTGCTCGCCGTCCCCGACGCCACGCGCAAGGGCAACCAGGCCTACGACCTGATGCGGCACGAGATCGTCGCCTGCCGCCTCCTGCCCGGCACGCGCTTCACCGAGGCCGAGGTGATGGAGCGATTCGAGATCGGCAAGGCGAGCTGCCGGATCGCGCTCCAGCGCCTGGCCCAGGAAGGCTTCGTCAGTTCGATGCCGCGGCACGGCTACCGGGTCAGCCCGGTGACCGTGAAGGATGTCGACGAGGTCTTCGCCCTCCGGATGGAGCTCGAGCCCCTCGCGGCGCGGGGCGCTGCCGGCCGCGTGAACCGGGCGCATCTGGAGCGCCTGGAGCAGGCTTGCCGCCGCAAGATCACGGTGGAGATGGGCAACCAGATCGACTTCTTCCTGGAGGCCAACCGGGGCTTCCACCTCGCGATCGCCGCGGCTTCGGGGAACGGGCGCCTGTACCGGACCCTGTCGGGCCTCCTCGACGAGATGACCCGCCTCGTCGCCCTCGGCTTCGGCGTGCAGGGGGTGCGGCCGAACATCGAGAACGACCACACCGCGATGATCGAGCACCTCGTGGCGGGCGACGCCGACAGCGCCGCCCTCGTGGCCCGCCGCCACGTCGAGACGTTCCGCGACATGACCCTGGAGAAGGTCATCGCCAGCCTGCGCGACACCGCGGTGGTGGCGCCGGTGCGGCCGGCCCGGGTCGACGGGGGCGAGCCGTGAACGCCGTCGAGCTCGACCACGTCAGCAAGTGGTTCGACCGGCGCGAGGGCGGGCCGCTCCACGTCCTCGACACCGTCGACATCGCGATCCCGCAGCACGCGATCGTCGCGATCCTGGGCGCATCGGGCTGCGGAAAGAGCACCCTCCTCAACATGATCGCCGGGCTGGTCGAGCCCGACCAGGGCGCCGTCCTCCTCAACGGCATCCCGTCGCACGCCTTCCGCGACTGGCGGGCCATGACCTACATGTTCCAGGAGGACCGGCTGCTGCCCTGGCGCACGGCCGCCCAGAACGTCGCCTTCGGCCTCGAGGCCGGGCGCATGGGCCGGGCGGAGCGGGCCCGGCGGGTCGACGAGACCCTGCGGCTCGTCGGGCTGGAGGCCTTCCGCGACGCCTACCCGCACGAATTGTCGGGAGGCATGCGCAGCCGGGTGGCGCTCGCGCGCAGCCTCGTGACCGAGCCCAAGATCCTGCTCCTCGACGAGCCGTTCTCGAAGCTCGATCCCGAGATCCGCGCGCAGATGCACGCGGAGCTGCTGCGCATCGCCGGCCTGCGGGCGATGACCCTGGTCTTCGTCACGCACGACGTCGAGGAGGCGGTGGTGCTGGCGAGCCAAGTGGTTGTCCTGCACCCGCGGCCGGGCCGGATCGGCACCGTCCGGGCGATCGATCTGCCGTACCCCCGCGACCCGCTCTCGACGGAGGTCGCCGAGGAGGTCCGGCGCCTGCGCATCAGCCTCTCCGCCGCGAGCGCGCGATGCTCGTGAAGACCCCGCCGCGCCTGATCCGGCGGACGCGGACGTCCGGTGCCGGACGCCGGGCGGGCGTGCTGCTCCAGCGGCTCGCCCTCCTCGCCCTGGCGCTGGCCGCGTGGCAGCTCGGATCGCTGCACGCGCCGAGCTTCGTCCTGCCGAGCCCCGCGCGGGTCTGGCACACGTGGCTCGGCCTCGTCGCCACGCCGAGCTTCGCCGCCGATCTCGGCATCACGCTGGGCCGGATCGGCGCCGGCCTCGCCTTCGCGGCCCTCGTGGGGCTGCCGCTCGGCCTGCTGCTCGGCGCGAGCCCGCGCCTCGGGCGGTTCTTCGAGCCGGTGCTGACGGTGACCAACACCGTCTCCTCCGCGATCTGGGCGATCTTCGCGCTGATCTGGTTCGGCCTCTCGAACTGGACCACGATCTTCGTGGTGTTCATGACCGCGATGCCGCTGATCCTGACCAACGTCTGGCAGGGCACGCGCACGGTCAGCGCCGAGCATCTCGAGCTCGCCCGCACCTTCCGGATGCCGCGCCGCAAGGTGCTGACCAAGATCTACCTGCCGACGATCCTGCCCGCCTTCTTCGCGGGCGCGCGCCTCGCCATCGGCTTCGGGGCGCGGGTCGTCCTCGTGGCGGAATCGCTCGGGGCGAGCAGCGGCATCGGCTACCGCCTGCGGCAGGCGGCCGACCTCGTCCAGACCGACCAGGTCTTCGCCTGGACCCTCACCCTCGTCGCCCTGATGATCG
This sequence comes from Methylobacterium sp. A52T, assembly GCF_053346095.1. Taxonomy (NCBI): domain Bacteria; kingdom Pseudomonadati; phylum Pseudomonadota; class Alphaproteobacteria; order Hyphomicrobiales; family Methylobacteriaceae; genus Methylobacterium; species Methylobacterium sp. A52T. The sequence continues at coordinate 22,655 of NZ_JBKFBI010000047.1, forward strand.
GGCTCGAGACGCTCGTCCTGAAGCCGGCCGAGCAGCGCCTGTTCGCCTGGAAGAAGGTGGCGCAGCCGTGACGGCCGGCGCCAGCCGGGGACACGCCCGTCGCACGTCCTCCCATCGCAGCTCTTGGAGAACGCCTTGAAACGGATCCGCGCCCTCGCCGTCGCCGCGCTCTGCGCGGTCGGCCTGCCCGGCCTCGCGCGCGCCGAGACGGTGCGCATCGGCTACTGGAGCTCGGGCATCAGCCTCGGCTTCGGCGCCGTGCTGGAGGCCGGCAAGTTCATGGAGACGGAGGGCCTGACGGCCGAGTACGTCAAGTTCCCCGACGTGAACGCGCCGACCAAGGCCATGGCCGCCGGGGCGATCGATTTCGCGATCGCGGCGAGCGCCGGGACGGCGCTGAGCGTCACCGCCGACGGGCTGCCGATGAGCATCGTCCTGGCGACCCAGGTGGCCGACCTCGACTTCGTCGTCCCGGAGGAGTCGCCGATCAAGACGATGGCCGATCTCAAGGGCAGGAAGATCGGCACCTCGCCGGCCGGCAGCGGCACCGCCGCCATCGCGGCGGCGATCCTGGAGACCAACCACGGCCTCAAGCCCGCCGACTACCAGGCCGTCCCCGGCAACGATTCCCGGCTGGCGCAATTCCTCGTCCAGAAGGACATCGACGCCGCGGCCCTGCGCACCGTGACCCTCGCGCTCCTGCCGGACGTGAAGCTGCGCCGGCTCGGCACCTTCCGGGAGGAGTGGAAGCGCCTCACCAAGCAGGACGCGCCGCCGGTCCTCGGCGTCGGCCTGATGCGCAACGCCTGGATGACGCAGAATCCGGACGCGCCCGCCAAGGTCGTGGCCGCGATGCGCAAGGCCTACGCTTTCGGCCAGGCCGACAAGCCCGGCGTGGCCAGGATCCTGAAGGCGGCCGCGAACCTGAGCGACGCCGACGCCGCGGCCTACGCGGGCCTCTGGGACGGCATCTACACGGTCAGCCTGGAGCCCGCCGACATCGCCTCCCTGAAGCGGGAATTCGACGTGTTCAAGGCGGTCGGCGCCGTTCAGGGCAGCCTGCCGGACACGGCCCTGGTCCCCGGCCCCTACGAGCGGTCGAAGTCGATCCCGTAGCCTTTCCGACCTGCAGAAGAGGGTTTCCACGATGGCTCAGACGATGAAGGCGCTCGTGCTGGAGGCGCACGGCGACATCGACACGCTGAAGGTGGTCGACGACTATCCGAGGCCGTCCCCCGGCCCCGGCGAGGTCCTGATTCGGGTCGGCGCGTCCTCGTTCAACTACCACGACGTGTTCACCGTGAATGGCATGCCCGGCATCAAGGTGCCGATGCCGGTGGTGATCGGCCTCGACATGGCCGGGCAGATCGTCGAGCTCGGCACGGACGTCACGGAGTGGCGCGTCGGCGACCGGGTGCTGGTCAACCCGCTCAACAAAGCCAAGGGCCTGATGGGCGAGATGCTCGACGGCGGCATGGCCGAGTACTGCCGGGTCTCGACGGGCCAGCTCATCGCGATGCCGCCGGACGTGAGCTACGCGGACGCGGCGTCCCTGCCGGTGGCCTACGGCACGGCCCACCGCATGCTGATCACCCACAACACCGTGAAGGCCGGCGACAAGGTCCTGATCCTGGGCGCCAGCGGCGGCGTCGGCACGGGCTGCGTGATGCTGGCCAAGCAGCTCGGCGCCGAGGTCATCGCCTGCGCGGGCAGCGCGGAGAAGATGGCGGCGCTGACGGCCCTCGGGGCCGACCACGTCGTCAACTACCGCGAGACCGACTTCTCCAAGTGGGCGATCCAGCAGTACGGCAAGCCGCAGCGCCGGACCTACGAGGGCGGCGTCGACGTGGTGATCAACTTCACCGGCGGCGACACCTGGGTGCCCTCGCTCAAGTGCCTGAAGCGCGGCGGCACGCTGCTCGTCTGCGGGGCGACCGCGGGGCACGATCCCAAGGAGGATCTCCGCTACATCTGGAGCTTCGAGCTCAAGGTGATCGGCTCGAACAGCTTCTACGACGACAACCTGTCGGCCCTGATGGACATGATCCAGGCCGGCACGCTGAAGCCGACCATCGACAAGCTCCTGCCCCTCGAGCAGGCCGCCGAGGGCCTGCGGATGATCCGCGACCGCGAGGTCATGGGCAAGATCGTCGTCACCCCCTGACACCGCCCGAGGAGATCCCGAAGCCATGTCCGACACCCCCCTCACCAAGGAGCAGGTCGAGGCGCTGCTGCTGCGCGGCCCGTTCCACCAGTGGCTCGGCCTCTCCGTCGTCGCCGTTGGCGCGGGCACGATCGAGCTGCAGGCGACGTGGCGGCCGGAATGGGTCGTCAACGCCGAGCGCGGCTACGTCCACGGCGGCATCCTGGCGACGCTGGTCGACCTCACCGCCGACTGGGCGCTGGTCTCCAAGACCGGCCGGGGCGTCCCCACCGTCGACCTGCGGGTCGACTACCACCGCGCCGCGATGCAGGGCGATCTCACCTGCCGCGGCACGGTGGTGAAGTTCGGCAACCAGCTCTCGGTGGCCGAGGCGCAGATCCTCGACGCGGAGGGGCGCCTGCTCGCGAGCGGACGCGGCGTCTACATGACGGCGCCGCCGAGATGACAGGGCCGGCCCCCGGCGCCCCGGCGGACGGGGCCCTCGACCACGTCGTGATCAACGTGCTGCGGCGGATGGACGAGGCGGCGGACCTGTTCGCCGCCCTCGGCTTCCGGCTGACGCCCCGTGGCCACCACTCGTTGGGCTCCGTCAACCACCTGATGATGACGGCGGGCCCGTACCTCGAACTCGTGGGCGTGCCCGAGACCGGTCCGCAGCGGCAGGACGTCCTGGACAGCCCGTTCGGCCTGAACGGGCTCGTCGTCGCGAGCCGGGACGCCGACGCGACCCACGCGCGGCTGGCCGCTCTGGGGCTGGCGGCCGGACCGCCCGTCGCCTTCTCGCGCCCGGTCACCGTCGACGGCCGCGAGGCGGCGGCCCGGTTCCGCACGGTGCGGGTGCCGGCCGACCGGTTCCCGGCGGGCCGCCTCTACCACTGCGAGCACCTGACCCCGGATCTGGTCTGGCGCCCCGAATGGCTCGACCATCCGAACGGCTTCTCGGGGATCGACGCGCTGACGATCGAGAGCCCGGCGCCGGAGGCCGACGCCGCGCTCTACGCGGCCGCGAGCGGCGCCCCGGCCGAGGCGTCGGGCGACGTCCGGACCCTCCGGCTCGGGGAGACGCGTGTGGCGATCGTGCCGGGGCCGGTCGCCCGCTTCGCCGCCCTGGCGCTGCGCTTCCAAAGCCTCGACGCCCTCGAGGCCCGCGCGGCCGGCCTCCCGGAGGCGGGCTGGGTCCGGCACGGGCCGGGCGCGGCCACGCTGACGCTTCCGACCTTCGACCTCAACCTCCCGTGCAGGGCGGCCCCATGACGCGCGCGGCCACGGCTCCGACCAATCTCGGCGACCTCGTCGACCGGTCCGGGCCGCCGGACAGGCCGCTGATCGTCGGCGTCGGCCCGGATGGCGAGCCCGCGGTGATGACCCGCGCCGGCCTCGACGCCCGGGCCGACGCCTTCGCCCGCGGCCTGCTGCGCGGCGGGATCGCCCGCGGCGCGCGGGTCGCGATCCTCGCGGCCAACCGGCCCGACACGATCGCGGCGCTCCTCGGCGCGATGCGCGCCGGCGTGGTCCCGGTCCCGGTCAATCACAAGTTCCCGCCGGCCACGATCGCCGCCGTGCTCGCCGATTGCGGGGCGCGGCTCGTGCTCTGCGACGGTCCCCGCCGGGCGCTGCTGGCGGATCTCGGCCCCGATATCCGGATCGCCGGGTTCGACGACGACGGGCCGGAGGGCTTCGCGGCCTGGCTCGACCCCGGTCCGTTCGTGCCGGTCGTGCCCGAGCCCGACGAGGCGGCCCTGTTCCTCTACACGTCCGGCTCCACGGGCCGGCCGAAGGGCGTGCGGCTGAGCCATGCCAGCCACCTCTGGGTGGCGCGGACCCGCGCCGCGGAGACGGACCTGCGCGACGACCGGCTGCTCGTGGCGGCGCCGCTCTACCACATGAACGCGCTCGCCCTGGCGCTCCTCGTCTGCGCGGCCGGCGCCACGATGGTGCTGCTGCCGCAATTCGAGGCGCGGGCCTACATCGCGGCGATCGACCGGTACCGCTGCACGTGGCTCACCGCCGTGCCGCCGATGATCGCCATGATGCTGCGGGAACCGGATCTCTTGGCCGAGGCCGACCTCACCGGCGTGCGGACGGTGCGGATGGGCTCGGCGCCGGTCAACGACACCCTCGCCCGGCAGATCCGCGCCCTCCTGCCGAACGCCCGCATCCTCAACGCCTACGGGACCACCGAGGGCGGCCCGGTCGTGTTCGGCGACCATCCGGACGGACGGCCGACGCCGGTTGCCTCCGTGGGCGCGCCGCATCCCCAGGTGGCGGTGCGCCTCGTCGGACCGGACGCCCCGGAGACCGGGATCCTGCAGATGCGCAGCCCCGCGATCATGCTCGGCTACCACAACCGGCCGGACGTGCCCGTCCCGATCACCGCGGACGGGTTCTACGCCACCGGCGACGTCTTCCGCCGCGACGCGGACGGGTTCTTCTACTTCCTCGGGCGGACCGACGACATGTTCGTCTCCGGCGGCGAGAACATCTTTCCGGGCGAGGTCGAGCTGGTGCTGGAGCGCCACCCCGCGGTGCTCCAGGCCTGCGTGGTGCCGGTGGACGACGCCATCAAGGGCACCAAGCCGGTCGCCTTCGTGGTCCGCCGGCCCGGCGCCACCGTCGACGAGGCGGCCCTCAAGGATTACGCGCTCGAACACGCGCCGGCCTACCAGCACCCGCGCCGGGTCTGGTTCGTCGAGGCGCTGCCGCTCGCCTCGACCGGCAAGATCGACCGCGCAGCCCTGCGCCGGCGGGCCGAAGAGGCCGTCCGCGCCCCGTGACCGGCCGGGGCGGAACGGCCCTTGCAGGTTGTGCTCCCGCGGACTGCGCCCGCAGAAATTGGCCTCGCGCGGAAGGCCGACCGGCGCTCCCGTCCCCGTCCGCCTGACCCGGAACGCCAGGAGTGACCCCATGCTGCGACGAACCTTCCTCGGCGGTGCCGCCGCCGCGGCCGCCGCGCCCTTCCTGCCGGCCCGCCCGGCCCTGGCCCAGGGCGGCCGGGCGAGCGTCCTGCGCTTCGTGCCGCAATCCGACCTGACCATCGTCGACCCGGTGACGACCACGGCCTACGTCACGCGCAACCACGCGCTCATGGTGTTCGACCAGCTCTACGGCCTCGACGCGCAGCTCACGCCGCAGCCGCAGATGGTCGAGGGGCACGCGGTCGAGGAGGACGGGCGGCGCTGGACCTTCCGGCTGCGCGAAGGGCTGCGATTCCACGACGGCGAGCCGGTGCGGGGCCGCGACTGCGTCGCGTCGATCCGGCGCTGGGCGCAGCGCGACAGCCTCGGGCAGGCCCTGATGGCGCGCGCCGACGCCCTGGAGGCGCCGGACGACCGGACCTTCGTCATCCGCCTGAAGCGGCCCTACGGGCTGATGCTCGAGACCCTGGCGAAACTCGGTCCGCCGGTCCTCGTCATCATGCCCGAGCGCCTCGCCGCCACCGACCCGGCCCAGCAGATCCCCGAGCTGATCGGCTCCGGGCCGTTCCGGTTCAACACCGAGGAGCGGCTCGTCGGAGCCCGCGTGGTCTACGACCGCAACCCGGACTACCGGCCTCGCGAGGACGGCCCGGTCTCCTGGGTGGCGGGGCCGAAGCGGGTCCATTTCGAGCGGGTCGAGTGGCAGGTCATGCCGGATCCCGGCACCGCGGCGGCCGCCCTCCAGAACGGCGAGGTCGACTGGTGGGAGAACCCGATCAGCGATCTCGTGCCGACGCTCCAGGCGCACCCGCAGATCGCCACGCAGCTCGCCTCGCCGCTCGGCAATCTCGGCACCGGCGTGATGAATCACCTCCACCCGCCCTTCGACAAGCCCGCGGTCCGGCGCGTGGTCCTCGAGGCGCTGTCCCAGGCGGACTTCATGGCGGCGGCCGCCGGCGACGATCCCAAGCTGTGGCGCAAGGATGTCGGCCTGTTCACGCCGGGGACCGCGATGGCCACCGATGCCGGGCTCGACGTGCTCACCCGGCCGCGCGATCTCGCCAAGGCCAAGCGCGACCTCGTGGCGGCCGGCTACACGGGCGAGCGCGTCGTGCTCATGTCGACGAGCGAGAACCCCGTGCTCGGCGCCCTCGGCGAGATCATGCACGACCTGCTCCAGCGCCTCGGGATGAACGTGCAGTACGTCGTCTCCGACTGGGGCACGCTGGTCACCCGCCGCGCCAGCAAGGCGCCCCCCGACCAGGGCGGCTGGAACATCTTCACCACGACCTGGACCGGCCTCGACATGGCCAACCCGGTCGTGGAGCAGGTCCTGCGCTGCGGCGGACCGAAGGGCTTCTTCGGCTGGCCGGACCTGCCCGAACTCGAGAGCCTGCGCGAGGCCTGGATCGAGGCGCCGGACCAGGCCGCGCGCCAGGCGATCGCGGCCCGGATGCAGACCCTGGCGATGCGCGACGTGCCGTACCTGCCGACCGGCCAGTACTTCTACCGGACGGCCTTCCGGCGCGACCTCCGGGACGTGGTCGACGGCCAGTTCGTCTTCTGGAACGCCCGCCGCGCCTGACGGGCATCGCGTCCTGGCCGCCCGTCGCCGCTCCGGCGGCGGGCCGCTTCGCGGATACGGGCCTCAGTGCGCGAAGACGCCGGCCAGATCCCGGAAACCCTTGACCTCGATCGGGTTGCCGCTCGGGTCGAAGAAGAACATCGTGCGCTGCTCGCCGGGCTCGCCGGCGAAGCGGACGACCGGCGAGATGTCGAAGGCGATGCCGGCCGCCTCGACGCGGCCGGCGAGCGCCTCCCAGGCGTCGAGCGGCAGCACCACGCCCAGGTGCGGCATCATCACCGTGTGGTCGCCGACCTTCCCGCTCCGGGTGGTGGCGAAGGGCTCGCCCAGGTGCAGCGACAGCTGATGGCCGAAGAAGTCGAAATCGACCCAGGTCTCGGTGCTGCGGCCCTCCTGGCAGCCGAGGACGCCCCCGTAGAAGCGGCGCGCCGCGTCGAGGTCGGTGACGTGGTAGGCGAGGTGGAACGGCGTGAGCATCGACGGTCTCTTGCTGGGTGGAGGAGGTGCGGCGCCGTCAGGGCGCCGGATCGAGGGCGCGCGCCGAGACGACGCCGCCGACGAGGTTGCAGGACAGCAGGAACGCGCTGTCGAGATCGCCGCCGCCGGCCGGCACCAGCGCCGTCAGCCGCGCGGCCAGAGTGCTTCGCGCGGCGCGGGCGACGGCCTGGGCCTCCGCGACGGCGACGGCCGCGAACCGGATCGTCTCCCCCGGCTGCACCTGCGCGAGGCGGCCGAGATCCGCCGAGATCACGGTGGCGATCTTCGGGTAGCCGCCGGTGGTGTGGCGGTCGGCCAGCAGGATCAGCGGGCGCCCGTGGCCGGGCACCTGGATCGAGCCGTTCACGATCCCGTCCGAGACGATGTTGAAGCCGTCCGCGTGGGCGATCGGCGGCCCGTCGAGGTGGCAGCCCATCCGGTCCGCCCGCGCCGTGAGGGTGTACGGCTCGGAGAGGAAGGTCCGCAGGCCGTCCTCGGTGAAGCCGTCGGCCTGCGGCCCGAGCACGACCCGGATCGGGCCGCCGAAGGTCGGCCGGTGGGCGGGCGGCAGGGTCAGCGGGCGGTCGCGGGGCGCGGGCGCCGCGAGGGGCAGCAGGTCGCCCGCGGCCAGGGGATGGCCGTCGAGGCCGCCGAGGCGGGTGCGGGTGTGCGTCGCGACGCTGCCGAGCATCGGCACGACGGCGAAACCCCCGGCGACCGCGAGGCAGGCGCGCAGGCCCTGCCGCGGGCCGCCCAGGACGAGCCGGTCGCCCCGCCGCAGGTCGTGGGCGGTGAACGGGTCGAGGGCGCGGCCGTTCAGGCTCATCGCGAAGGGCGCGCCGGCGAGGGCGACGCGGCAGGCCTCCGCTTCGCAGGCGAGGCTCGGACCGACCATCGCCATCTCGATGACCGCGGCGTCGAGCGGGTTGCCGACGAGGCCGTTGGCCAGGGCCAGCAGGTCGGGATCCATCGCGCCGGACCCCGAGATGCCGTAGCGCAGATAGCCCGGCCGCCCGGCATCCTGCAGGGTCGAGGCCACGCCGGGGGCGATGACGCGCAGGCCCTCAGGCATCGATCCGCTCCAGGGTGGCGACGGTCTCGCCGGCGCGGGCGGCCTCGCTGAGGGTGTCGAAGGCGGCGCGGTCGATCGGCTCGAACCGGATCAGGTCGCCGGCCGCGAACAGGAACGGCTCGGCCCGGGCCGGATCGTAGGAGCGCGCGGGCGTGCGGCCGATGAGCTGCCAGCCGCTCGGCAGCTCCAGGGGCGGCGAGACGCCGGTCTGGTTCCCGCCGATCGAGACGCTGCCGGCGGGCGTCTTGGGCCGCGGATCGGTGCGCCGGCTCGCGTGGAGCCGGGGATCGAGGCCGCCCAGATAGGCGAAGCCGGGGGCGAACCCGATCATGTAGACGCGGTAGTCGCGGCCGGAATGAAGGGCGATCACCGCCTCCGGGCTCAGCCCGGCCCCGGCGGCGAGGTCGTCGAGGTCGGCGCCGTGCGCGCCGCCGTAATGGACCGGCACCCGCCAGCGGCGCAGCGAGCCCGCCGCCCCGTCAGGCGGCGGCCAGTGCGCGGCGATCAGCGCGGCGAGGTCGGCTCGGGGCAGCAGGTCCGGATCGTAGAGGACGAGGAGCGAGCGGTAGGTCGGCACGGTCTCCAGGAGGCCCGGGCGCCCGGCGCCGCGGAGCGCCGCGTCGAGGGCGATGACCCGGGCGTTGATCGCGGGATCGACCGCGCGGCCGAGCTCCACCGTGAGCGCCCGGTCGCCGCTATCGAGGAGGCGGTAGCCGGGCTCAGACACCGAGCACCTCGGCCATCGGGCGCAGGGCGATCCCCTTGGCGGCGCAGTCGTCGCGCAGGCGGCGGGCCATGGCCACGGCGCCGGGCGTGTCGCCGTGGACGCAGACCGTGTCGATCCGCGTCGGGATGCGCCGCCCGGACAGGCAGGTGATCGCCCCGTCCTCCAGCATCCGCGCCACGCGCTCCGAGACGGAATCGGGATCGTGCAGCACGGCGCCGGGGAGCTTGCGCGAGACCAGGGTGCCGTCATCCGCGTAGGCGCGGTCGGCGTAGATCTCGCGCGCGATCGGCAGACCGAGCTTCTCGCCGGCCCGCTCGGTCTCCAGGCCGGGCATCACCACGAAGATCAGGTCGCGGTCGAGGGTGCGGATCGCCCGGGCCACCGCCAGAGCGAGGTCGGCATCCTCGTTGGCCATGTTGCCCATGGCCCCGTGGGTCTTCACGTGGCGCACCGGGCAGCCGACATCCTGCGCCAGCGCCAGCAGCGCGCCGACCTGGTAGAGCACCGCCTTCTCGATGTCGGCGGGGCGCTCGCCGTGGATCGGCCGCCGGCCGAAGCCCCAGAGGTCGAGGAAGCTCGGGTGGGCGCCCGCTTGCACGCCGTTCGCGGCGGCGCGGCTCAGGGTCTCGTGCATCACCAGCGGGTCGCCGGCGTGGAAGCCGCAGGCGATGTTGGCCGAGGTCGCCACGGTCAGCATCTCGGCGTCGTCGCCCAGACGGTAGACGCCGAAGCCCTCGCCCATGTCGCAGTTCAGATCGACGATCATCGGTGCATCCTTTCTCGCGCGCGGGGTCAGGCTTCGGCGACCAGGTGGGCCACCAGGGTGGCGGCGGCGCACAGATCCGCGATCCGCATCGCCTCGTCCGGGTTGTGGCTGCCGTTCTGGTTGCGGATGAAGATCATCGTGCTCGGCACGCCCTGGCCGGCCAGCGTCGCGGTGTCGTGCCCCGCCCCGCTCGCCATCGTGCGGAACGGTGTCCCGAGCCGGCGCGCGTGGCCCGACAGGGCCTCGACCAGCGCGGCGCTCATCCGCGCCGGCGTGCTGCCCGTGCGCTCGCCCAGCACGAAGCGTACCGAGCGGGCGGCCTCGATGGCGGCGATATGCGCGGCGAGCGCCGCCTCGACCCGGCCGAGAACGTCCGGCTCGGTGCTGCGCACGTCGAGGCAGAAGCGGACCTCGCCGGGGATCTTGGCGAAGGCGTGCTGAACCGGGTCGGTGGCGACCTCGCCCAGCGTGATCGTGGCCGGGCAGCCCTCCGCCTCCAGCCTGCCCCAGAGCGCGTCCAGGCCGGTGATCAGGTCGGCGAGGGCGAAGACGGCGTCGCTGCGCTCGCCCCGCGCCACGGCGCCGGAATGGCCGTAGCGGCCGAAGCAGACCGCCTTGCGGTAGCGGAAGCTGCCGCTGATCGCCGTGACGAAGGCCACCGGGAGGCCGGCCGCCTCCAGCGCCGGGCCCTGCTCGATGTGCATCTCGACGAAGCCGTGGATCCGCGCCGGATCGAGGAGCCGCTCGCCCCGCGCCACCGCCTCCGGCCGCAGGCCGAGTTCGGCCATGTGGTCGCGCAGGCTCCGGCCGGTATCGGCGCGGGGCAGGTCGAGCACCTCCGGCGGCAGCAGGCCGAGCGCGGCCCGGCTGCCGACGTAGGAGGCCGGGAACCACACGCTCTCCTCGGCCCGGAACACCGCCACCGTCACGGGACGCGCCGGCACGATCCCCGCCCGGCGCAGGGCCTCCACGGCCGCGAGACCGCCGATCACGCCCGCCGCCCCGTCGAAATTGCCTCCGTGGGGCACCGTGTCGACGTGCGAGCCGACCATCCAGGGCGCCAGTGCCGGGTCGCGGCCCGCCAGCGTCAGGAACAGGTTGCCGGCCGCGTCGGTCTCGGCGGCGAGCCCGAGCGCCAGCCCGGTCGCCCGCATCAGGGCGTGGGCGCGCTCCTCGCCGACGCCGTAGGCCGCCCGCGTCACGCCCGGCGCGTCCTGGCTGAAGCTCAGGAGCTCGGCGAACAGGCCCGCGCAGAGATCCGGATCGATCGCGAGCCGGGTCATGCCGGCTGCCGCGCGGGTCCGACCCGGTCCATCGGCTGAACAATGAGGCACGCGCCCGGCGCGGTCGCGAAGGGAATACCGGGATCCGGGAGCTCGATGACCATGTCGGAGGCAGCCATGCTCAAAAATACCGCTTGAATGCCGGCGGTATACCGGCTCTGCTAAGGCATCCCATCGAGTTTGGCAATGTAAAACGTCGCCGCATGTAAAATTAAATCTCCACATTGAGAGATTTGATGAACAACAACACAGTCCCGTAACGCGTTCTGCGCACGGATCGAAGCATTGATCCGCGACGCGATCGCACCACATCAGGTTCGACGATGGCTCAGATCGAGACGGCCGCGCCCCCGCTCCTGAAGATCAGGAAGCTGCACAAGAGCTACGGCACCAACGAGGTCCTGAAGGGCATCTCCCTCGACATCCACGAGGGCGAGGTCGTGTCGATTATCGGTGCGAGCGGCTCGGGCAAGAGCACGTTCCTGCGCTGCCTGAACCTCATGGAGACGCCGACCTCCGGCTTCATGGATTTCGAGCGCTTCGCCTTCGACTACGAGCAGGGCGCCCGCCGCCAGCCGACGCCGCGGCAGCTCTGCGAGTTGCGGGCGCGGATCGGCATGGTCTTCCAGAGCTACAATCTCTGGCCGCACATGACCGTGCTGGAGAACGTCATCGAGGCGCCGATCCGGGTGCGGCGGATGCCGCGCCGGCAGGCCGTTGCGGAGGCGGAGGCACTGCTCCAGCGCATCGGCCTCTACGAGAAGCGGCACGCCTACCCGTCGAAGCTCTCGGGCGGGCAGCAGCAGCGCGTGGCGATCGTGCGCGCCCTGGCGATGGCGCCCAAGGTGATGCTGTTCGACGAGGTGACCTCGGCCCTCGATCCGGAGTTGGTCGGCGAGGTGCTGGCGCTGATGGGCTCCCTCGCGGCGGACGGGATGACGATGCTGCTCGTCACCCCCGAGATGGCCTTCGCCCGGGATGTCGGCACCCGCACCCTGTTCTTCGACGGCGGCGTGATCGCCGAAGACGGGCCGCCCGACGCCATCATCGGCGCCCCCCGGAGCGAGCGGCTGCGCCAGTTCCTCCGGCGCGTCCTGCACCAGCCCGCCGCGCCGGGACAGACGGCGTGAGCCGCCGGCCCATCACCGGGGAGAAGGGACAGCGATGAGCGTCGCGGCGTTGCAGGAGTGGTGGCTCACCCTCTCGGACGAAGTCGTCACCTACGGCCCCGGCTTCCTCTCGGCCACCCTGGTCGTGCTCGGTGTCACGGTGGCGAGCATCCTGGTGAGCTGGGTCTGCGGCCTGCTCGGGGCGCTGGGCAAGCGCTCGTCCTTCGCGCCCTTCCGGGCGCTGGCGAGCTTCTACGTCTGGTTCATCCGCGGCACGCCGACCCTCGTGCAGGTCTTCATCGTGTATTTCGGCATGCCGCAGATCGGGGTGAAGCTCTCGCCCGTGACCGCCGGCATCATCGCGCTGGGCGTCAGCAGCGGCGCCTACGTGGCCGAGACCATCCGGGCCGGCCTCGCGGCGATCCCGAGTGGCCAGATCGAGTCGGCGCTGGCGCTCGGCATGAACCCGCGGATCATGATGGTGCGCATCGTCCTGCCGCAGGTCTTCCGCATGATCCTGCCGTCGTTGACCAACGAGGCGATCTCGGCGGTCAAGAACACCTCGCTGCTGTCGACGATCACGGTGGTGGAGCTGACGCTCTACGCGCAGCTCATGATCGCCACGACCTTCCGGCCGTTCGATTTCTACATCGCGGCAGCGCTGATCTACCTCGGCCTCACGTCGATCCTGTCGCAGCTCTCGGCCTATTTCGAGCGGCGCTACGCCCGCCTGTCCTGAGCCCCCCGCCGCGGGACGGGCCGCGGCCGATCCTTCCCGCCCCGTCCCGAGACCGGAGATCACCATGAACCGGCGCCACGTCCTCGCCCTCGCCCTCGCCGCCCTCTGCGCCAACCTCGGCGCAGGGTTCCTCGCCGCCCCCGCGACCCGCGCGGCCGAGGGCAAGCTGGAGCTGATCGAGCCCGGCAAGCTGATCGTGGCGACGGACAGCACCTTCGCGCCCTTCAGCATGCGCACGCCGAGCGGCGAGCTCGACGGGCTGGAAGTCCGGGTCATGCGCGAGGTCTGCCGCCGGCTCGGGCTCGAGTACAGCCCGGTCAACATCAAGTTCGACGCCCTGCTGGTGGGCCTGATGGCCGACCAGTACGACATCACTAGCGAGTCGATGGACATCACCCCCGCCCGGCAGAAGCAGGTCGCCTTCGCGGACGGGTGGCTCGAATCCGGCGCGCGAATCGTGACCCGCAAGGATACCGGCATCAAGGGGCCGGCGGATCTCAAGGGCCGCAACGTCGGCGCCCTCTCGGCCTCGACCTTCGGCAAGCTCGCCGAGGAGAACGGCGCCACCCTGAAGAGCTACAAGACGGCCGCGGACGCCATGCAGGACCTCGTCGGCGGCAACATCGACGCGGTGATCAACGACGCGGTGGCCGGCAACTACGCCATCAAGGCGCGCAAGCTGCCCTTGGTGATGATCGAGACCCCGCTGAGCACGGTCCAGAAGGGCTTCGCCATCAAGAAGGGCAAGCCGAACCTGCACGCCGCCGTCAACAAGGCGCTCGGCGAGATGGTCGCGGACGGTACTTACGCCAAGCTCGTCACCCCGCTGATCGGCTATGATCCGGCCCCGAAGGAGCCGATCCGCACGCCCGCCATGTGAGCGGGCACGGCGGACGCGCGAGAACAAGAAGGGGGAGCGGCTGAGCCGGCCGCTCCGGGAGGATACCATGAAGACCCTCGACGCCGCGTCGTACACGACGGCGCTCAGTGCTCGGCGCGAGCAGAGCCTCGGCCAGATGGCCTACGACCGGCTGCTCGACATGCTCGTCCGCCGCGACCTTCCGGCCGGCACCGTGCTGCACGAGCGCCGCCTCGCCGAGATGCTCGACATCTCCCGGACCCCGACCCGCGAGGCGATGTCGCGGCTGGAGACCGAGGGGCTGATCGAGCGGCAGCCCGGCGGGATGCTCGTGGTCAAGGAATTCTCCCTGCGCGAGCTGATCGAGATCCTGCATGTCCGCCGCCTGCTGGAGCGGGAGAGCGTCGCGCTGGCCACCGGCCGGATCGCCGACGCGGTGCTGGCGGACCTGCAGCGTCAGATGGAGGCGCTCTTGGCGGCGGGCGACCCGGACGCGCCGGGCAACTGGGAGGTCGACCGGCGCTTCCACGACCTGATCGCGGAGCACAGCCACAACGCGACCCTCGCCAAGACGATCAAGGACCTGCGGCTCAAGACGCAGATGTTCAACCTGAGCCGGATGCCCGAGCGGTTCGAGGCGGTCCATCGCGAGCACCTCGCGGTGGTCGCCGCCCTGCGGGCCAAGGACGCGGCGGCGGCGGCGGACGCGATCGCGGCCCATCTCGAGAATTTCAAGCAGGGCATCATCCGGCGCCTGAGCGAAGTCTGAGCGAAGTCTGGGCGGAATCCGGGGCGAGGGCGGCGCGATGCACGAGTTCACGGAGCTGCGCGGCCGCGAGGCGGCCTTCCCGGAGGCGGAGTTCGCCGCCCGGCAGGCGGCGGCCCGGGCCGCCATCGCGGGTGCCGGCCACGACGCGCTCGTGGTGACCGGCCCGGAGACGATCTACTGGCTGACCGGCCGCCAGACGGCGGGCTACTTCGCCTTCCAGGCGCTCCTCGTGCCCGTGGACGGCGACCCGGCCCTCCTGGTCAGGCAGCTGGAACTGCCGGGCGCGGCCGCCAACACGTGGCTCGACGACATCCGGGCCTACCCGGACGGCGCCGACCCGGCCGCGGCCCTGGCGGCCCTCGTGCGCGGGCGCGGGCTCGCCCGGCCGGCCCTGGAGCGGGACGGCTGGTTCGTCGCGCCGGCGCTCGCGGCGCGGATCGAGGCGGCCCTCGGATGCGGCCCACTGCCCGACGGCTCCGGCCTGCTCGCGCCCCTGCGGGCGGTGAAGTCGGCGGCCGAACTGGCGGCGATCCGGGCCGCCGCCCGGTACGCGCAGGCCGGGCTCGCCGCGGGGCTCGACGCCTGCGCGGCGGGCACCGACGA
>NZ_JBKFBI010000048.1:0-37611 GCF_053346095.1 Methylobacterium sp. A52T
GCCGCCCGGAGCGCCCGCAGGTCGTCCGGGCCGCGCACGCCGCCCGCCGCGTAGAGGCGGCGATCCGGCGCCCGCGCGCGCAGGGCTCCCAGCGCCGCGAGGTCCGGGCCGGCCCCGGCGCCGACCTGCGCCAGCGTCATGGCGATCACCTCCGGCGGCCAGAGCGCCGGATCGTCGTGGAGGGCCGCCGGGCCAAGCCGCTCCGCGCCGCGCGTGTCGAGGGAGAACACCGCCCGGTTGCCGAGCCGCGTCACGAGGTCGGCATCCGCCTGGCTCTCGCTGCCGATCACCGGTCGCCCGAGCCCGGCCTCCAGGAACGCCGCGACGCCCTCCGGCTCGGCGAAGCCGGCGTCGACCCACAGGGCGATCCCCGGGCACGCGCGGGCGATCGCCTCCAGGGCGCGGAGATCGGGCGCGGCGCGGTCGATGATCGCGTCGAGATCGGCGACGTAGAGGATCGCGGCGGGCCACGCGTCGACCAGCCCGCGGGCCACCGCGTCCGGCGCCGAGCCCTTTGCCAAGGGCGTCTCGATCGGGGCATAGGAGGAGCGCTCGCCCCGGCGCGCCCGCACCACGCGGCCGCCCCGGAGATCGAGCACCGGGATCACCGCGAAGCCGGGGCGCCCGATCCTGTGGTCCATCGAGGCGCTCATCGCGGTCCCATGCGCTCACCAAACCCAACGACCATCGGGTGGGACCTCGGCGGGGTCCACGTCAAGGTCGCCCTGGTCGAGGACGGCCGGGTCGCGGCCGCCGCCCAGGTGCCGTGCCCGCTCTGGCAGGGCCTGCCGGCCCTCGACCGGGCGCTGGAGGCCGCCCCCGACTGGGCCCGCGGCGCGGCCCTCCACGCCGTGACCATGACGGGCGAGCTGACCGACTGCTTCGCCGACCGGCGCGACGGCGTCGCGGCGCTCGCCGGATGGGCCGGGTCGCACCTCGCCGGGACCGTGCGGATCTACGCCGGCCGCTCCGGCCTCGTCGCCCCCGAGACGGCCGCGTCCCTGTCGGCGGACGTGGCCTCGGCCAACTGGCACGCCACCGCGGCGCTCGCCGGCCGGCTCGTCCCGGACGCGCTGCTGGTCGATATCGGCTCGACCACCGCAGACCTGATTCCCGTCGTGGGCGGGCGGCCGGCCGCGACCGGCTACAGCGACGCCGAGCGGCTGGAGACCGGCGAGCTCGTCTATACCGGCGCGGTGCGCACGCCGGTGATCGCCCTGTCCGACCACGCCCCCTTCGCGGGCCGCCGGACCCGGCTGATGACCGAGACCTTCGCCCACATGGCGGACGTCTACCGCATCCTCGGCCAGCTCCCCGAGGGCGCCGACCAGCAGCCGAGCGGCGACCGCAAGGGCAAGACGGTCGCCGAGAGCGAGACCCGGCTCGCCCGGATCGTCGGGCGGGACCGGGCGGAGGCACCCGGAGCAGCCTGGACGGCGCTCGCCGCCCATTTCGCCGAGACGCAGCTGCGCCTGCTGCACGACGCGGCGGCGGAGATCCTCAGCCGGCCCGACATCGGCGCGGATGCGCCCCTCGTCCTGTGCGGCGCCGGCGCCTTCTTGGGCGCCCGCCTCGCCGAGCGTCTCGGCCGGTCCTCGACACCGCTCGTGACGCTGCTGGCGGACCGGATCGGCGGCGCGCGCGACGGCATCTCGACCTGTGGACCGGCGGTGGCGGTCGGCCTCATCGCCGCGGAGGAGGCACTCGCATGAGCGCAATCAAGATCCTGGCCCGGATCCTGACGGCCCGGGTCGGGCCGCATATCGAGCTGGCCGTCGAGACGGAGACCGGCGAGGTGCTGAAGGTGCTCGCCACCGAGGACCAGGTCGACCGGCTGGTCGACGAGCTGGAGGACATCCTCAACTCGCCCGCCGACCCGGAGGATGACGGGCCGCCCCAGGCGGCCTGAGGCCCCGGGCCCTGCCGGTCGCCATGAGCCTGATCGCCGCCAAGATCGTCGTCACGCCGACCCTGATGTGGGCCGTGTCGGCGGCCGCGCGCCGGTGGGGCAGCCTCGTCGGCGGCCTGCTCTCGGGCCTGCCGCTGACCTCGGCGCCGATCTCGATCTACCTCGCCGCCGAGCAGGGCGAGCGCTTCGCCGCCGACGCGGCAATCGGCTCGGTGGAGGGGCTCGGCGCGGTCACCGTCAGCTACCTCGTCTACGCCGTCGCCGCGCCGCGGACGGGGGGTCTGGCGTCCGCGCTGCTCGCCCTCGCGGGCTTCGTCCTCGGGGGCACGCTGCTGCACGGGGTGGTCCAGCCCAGCCTGTGGCTCGCCACGGCGATCGACCTGCCGGCGATGGCCCTGGTGGTCGCCCTGTGCCGGCCAGCCGCGGGGACCGAATCGCCGGCCCGCCGGGCGCGCCCGCCGCGCTGGGACATGCCGGCCCGACTCGCGGCCGCCACCGCCCTGGTCCTGCTGGTCTCGGGGCTGGCGCCGCATCTCGGCTCCGGCCTGAGCGGCGTCCTGGCGCCGATCCCGATCATCTCCTGGCCGCTCATCGTCTTCGCCCGGGCGCAGGACGGCGTCGGCGCCGCCCTGGACGTGGTGCGCGGCAGTGCCCAGGGCGCGTTCGGCGTGCTGGCCTTCTATGTCTGCGTGCACCTGCTGCTCGGGCGCATCGACCCGGTCGCGGCCTACGCCGCCGCGATCGCGGTGTCGGCGGCCTGCGTGCTGCCGTGGCTGGTCGCGCGGCGGCGCCCGCTCGCCACGTGACCGGGCCGCGCCGAGGCGACCGCGGAGGAGATCGATGCTGCCGGAGACGGGAATCCCGACCCTCACACCGGGCTACGCGGCGGTGCCGCCCGGCCATCTCGCCACGATCGTCACCAGCCTGGAGATGCTGCGCCCGCCGCCCCCGCGTCCCGGACGGCCGTTCCCGCCCGGGCTCGCCCTCGAGCCCCTGGAACGCACCGACCCGGAGACCTACCGGAGCCTGTTCCGGGCGGTGGGCGCCGACTGGCTCTGGTTCTCGCGCCTCACCCTCGCCGACGAAGCGCTGGCGGCGATCCTGGCCGACCGGGATGTCGAGATCCTCGCGCTCCGGCGGGACGGGCGGAACGTCGGCATGCTGGAACTGGATTTCCGCCGGCCCGGCACCTGCGAGCTGGTCTTCCTCGGACTGACCGGGGACGCGGTCGGTACCGGGATCGGCCGCACGCTGATGAACGCGGCGATCGGCCGGGCCTGGGCGCGCCCGATCGCGCGGTTCTGGGTGCATACCTGCACCCTGGACCATCCCGGCGCGCTCGCCTTCTACCGGCGCTCGGGCTTCGTGCCCTTCGCGATCCACGTCGAGGTCGCGCCCGATCCGCGGCTCGACGGGACCCTGCCGCGCGACTGCGACCCGCACGTGCCGCGGCTCGGCTGAGGCGCCGCGGGGTCCGGACACGAAGAGACCCGCGGCCTCGCGGCCGCGGGTCTCGTGTCGTCAGTCGCGCGCGCCGGTCAGGCGGCGGTGCGCTTGCGGGCTTCCTGCTTCGTGTCGACGCCGGCCGCTTTGATCTCGGACAGCTTCTGCGCGACGTTGCGCGAGAACACGAACTCGGCCGGACGCTGGTTCTCCAGGCTGACCTCGGGGGCCATCTCGCCCTCGGTCTTGATGCCGCGGATTGCGTGCACCAGCGGCTTCCAGGGCTTGCGGACCGAATCGACCACCGAGGAGGCCTCGTAGCCCGAGTGGACCATGCAGTCGGCGCACTTCTCGTAGTTGCCGGTGCCGTAGGCGTCCCAGTCGGTGGTCTCCATCAGCTCCTTGAAGGTCGCCGCGTAGCCCTCGCCAAGCAGGTAGCAGGGCTTCTGCCAGCCGAACACGGTGCGGGTCGGGTTGCCCCACGGGGTGCAGTGGTAGGTCTGGTTGCCGGCCAGGAAGTCGAGGAACAGGCCCGACTGCTGGAAGGTCCACTTCTCGCGGCCCTTCTCCTTGCCGTGCCGGAACACGCCGCGGAACAGGTCCTTCGTCGCCTTGCGGTTCAGGAAGTGCTTCTGGTCGGGGGCGCGCTCGTAGGCGTAGCCGGGGGAGACGGTGATGCCGTCGATGCCCATCCGGGTCACGCTGTCGAAGAAGTCGGCGATCTTCTCCGGCTGGGAATTGTTGAAGAAGGTGCAGTTGATGGTGACCCGGAAGCCCATCTCCTTGGCCTTCGCGATCGCCGCCACGGCCTTGTCGTAGACGCCGCGCTGGCACACCGACTGGTCGTGCATCTCCTTGTCGCCGTCCAGATGGATCGACCACGTGAAGTACGGGCTCGGCTTGTACTCCTTGATCTTCTTCTCGAGGAGCAGCGCGTTCGTGCAGACGATCGCGAATTTCTTCTGGGCGATGATGCCCTCGACGATCTGCGGCAGGTCCTTGTGGAGGAGCGGCTCGCCGCCGGCGATCACCACCACCGGGGCGCCGCACTCGCGCACCGATTCGAGCGCGTCGGCGACCGGGAGGCGCTTGTTCAGGATCTCGTCCGGATAGTCGATCTTGCCGCAGCCGGCGCAGGCCAGGTTACAGCGGAACAGCGGCTCCATCATCATCACAAGCGGGTAACGCTTGCGGCCCGTGAGGTGCTGCTTCAGGATGTAGCCGCCGATCTTCGCGACGTACCGGAGGGGGATACCCAAGATTGCGGCTCCTTACTTCGTCGGCCCCGGGACATCGGGGTGCTTAACGCGAAAAAATCTCGAATTCCAGCGATCTAGCTTGGAACTAATCTGAAATGACCCCGTTTCGGCGGGGCGATGACATCTTATTCCGTGCCTGACGCAACGGCGCCACATGGACCGCGCGTGCGGAGCCCGTGGGCGGACGCGCCCGATCGTTGAGGACAGCACGTGCATTGCGTCGGCAATACGACCGGAATCCCACGATTCGGGTGGCCGCGCCAGAAACGCCGTGCGCTAGCGCACACGGGCGGGCGCGGGATGCGCGCCACGGCGGCCGCGTTGCAATCTGGCATCGCCCTCTTTACTGAGCCTCGTGGCCGCGATGCAAGTCCCGGCCCGCGGCGGGTGTCCCGACCGCGGACCGCATCGGGCGCAATCAGTCGGGTGCCGGGCGCGCGCGGCGCGCTCGGATCGGGCGGTGTGGCGTTCCTCGAACCCGATGCGCACCCGGCCGAATCGCGGAGCGTCGCGCGGCGGAGCCCTGAGCCCGCCGGTGTCGGTGGCCCGGGTTCGGACCGGACAGATGGCAGGAGCCGGTCGCGCACGGGGCGCGTCCGATGCGAACAGGCAGGGTGCTCGTGATCGAAAGTCTCGTCGCGTTCTCGGTGCGGTATCGGTGGATCGTGATCGCCTTCACGGCATTCCTCACGGTCGCGAGCCTCGGAGTCGCGGCACACCTGTTCCGAATCAACACCGACGTCGAGCGGCTGATCGACCCGAAGGAGCCGTGGCGGCAGGACGAGATCAATTTCGAGAAGGCGTTCCCGCAGCGCAGCAACACCATCGTGGCGGTCATCAACGGCGAGACGCCGGAGGAGACCGAGGAGGCGGCCGCCAACCTCGCCAAGGCGCTCACGGCGCACAAGAACCTGATCGAGACGGTCTACCGGCCCGACGGCGGCCCGTTCTTCAACAAGAACGGCCTGCTGCTGATGTCGCAGGCGGACCTCGACAAGACCCTAGAGGCGCTGACCCAGCAGCAGGGTCTGCTCGGGCCGCTCGCCGCCGACCCGTCGCTGCGGGGCATCATGCGGGTGCTGACGCTCGGCGCGCGCGGCGTGAAGAGCGGCGAGGCCAAGATCGAGGATCTCGAGAAGCCCATGGGGCAGATCGACGCCACCCTGCAGAAGGTGCTGGCGGGCCAGCGGGCGCGCCTGTCCTGGCAGGAGCTCCTCTCGGGGGGTGAGACCAGCGTCACCGACAAGATGAAGTTCGTGGTGATCCAGCCGGTCCTCGACTTCAACGCCCTGGAGCCCGGCTACCAGGCGACCAAGCTGATCCGCAACGTCGCCAAGGATCTCGGGATCGACGCCCAGAACGGCCTGCGGATGCGCCTGACCGGCACGGTGGCCGTGGCGGACGAGGAGTTCGCGACGCTGTCGGAGGATGCCGGCCTCAACAACAGCATCATCGTCGGCGCGATCGTGCTGTTCCTGTGGCTGGCCCTGCGCTCGGGCAAGCTCGTCGGCGCGGTGATCATCACCACCTTCGCGGGCCTCGTGGTCACGGCCGCCCTGGGCCTCGTCATGGTCAAGGAGTTGAACCCGATCTCGGTGGCCTTCGCGGCGCTGTTCGTGGGGCTCGGCATCGACTTCGGCATCCAGTTCTCGGTGCGCTACCGGGCCGACCGCTACGAGCAGCCGACGCTGGAGAGCGCGATCCGCGCCGCCGCGCGGGGCGTCGGCTGGTCGCTGACGCTCGCCGCGGTGTCGCTGGTGGCGGGCTTCTTCGCCTTCCTGCCCACGGCCTTCCGCGGCGTGTCGGAGCTGGGCCTGATCGCCGGCGTCGGCATGATCGTGGCCTTCCTGTTCTCGCTGATCCTGCTGCCGGCGCTGATCGCGGTGTTCAAGCCGGTGGGCGAGAAGGCGGCGGTCCAGACCGAGTGGCTCGTCGGCGTCGACCCGTGGATCATCCGGCACCGCAAGCCGATCCTGATCGGCGTCGGCGTCCTGACCCTGGCCGGCGCGCCGCTCCTCTGGCACCTGCCGTTCGACTCGAACCCGATGCACCTGCGCAGCGCCAAGACGCAGTCCATCGCGACCTACCTGGACCTGATCAAGAATCCCGAGACCAGCCCGAACTTCATCGACGTGCTGGCGCCCAACGTCGAGGCGGTCCCGGCGCTGTCGAAGACGCTCCTGGCCCTGCCGGTCACCGCCTCGGTCAACAGCATCGACACCTTCGTCCCGCGGGATCAGGACAAGAAGCTGGCCCAGATCGCCGACACGGCCCAGCTGCTCGACCCGGTGCTCAATCCCGGCCGCCGGCCGCCACCGCCGACCGACGCCGACAACGTCAAGGCGCTCAAGGACGCCGCCGCGGCGCTCAACGGCCTCTCGGCCGACGCCAAGGGCGACGCGAAGGGCGCCCAGGAGGCCAAGCAGCTCGCCGGCACCCTGGACAAGCTCGCCGCCGGCCCGGTCCAGCTGCGCGAGGCGGCGTCGGTGGCGCTCACCAAGGATCTGGTGCCGCTGCTCGCCCGCCTGCGCGACCTGCTGCATCCCGAGAAGATCACGCTGGACAACCTGCCGCCGCAGCTGAAGGCCGACTGGGTGGCGGCGGACGGACGGGCGCGGATCGAGGTTCACCCGAAGGGCGACTCGAACGACGATACGGTGCTCCGCCGGTTCTCGGACGAGGTCCTGAAGGTCGCACCGCACGCGACCGGCGCGCCCGTGGCCACCACGCAGTCGAGCTACACGATCCTGGGCGCCTTCGTGCAGGCGGCGGTGACGGCCTTCGTGCTGATCTTCGTCATCCTCTCGGTCGCCCTGCGCAAGCCGTGGGACGTGGCGATGACCCTCGGCCCGCTGGTGATCGCGACGCTCTGGACGCTGATGGCGATGCGCATCGTCGGCATGCCGCTGAACTTCGCCAACATCATCGCCCTGCCGCTGATGCTCGCAGTCGGCGTGGCGTTCCACATCTACTACGTGATCGCGTGGCGGGCGGGCGTGACCGACATGCTCGCCTCCAGCCTTACCCGGGCGATCTTCTTCTCGGCGCTCACCACGGGCAGCGCCTTCGGGTCGCTGGTCCTGTCGAGCCATCCGGGCACGGCCAGCATGGGCAAGCTGCTGGCGCTGTCGCTGTTCTTCACCCTGGTGGCGGCGTTCTTCGTGGTTCCGGCGACCCTCGGCGAGCCGCCGGAGCAGCCCGACGAGGATCGTCCGGAAGCCGAGAAGGCGGCCGGTGCGGCCCTGCGCAAGTCCGCCCCGCACCAGGATCCGGTGCCCGCCAAGTAGAAGCCGAGCAGCGCCGGCCGGTCACGGCCGGCGCTTCGGAGGGCCTCAGAGGGCCTTCTCGAAGAAGTGGTCCGGGTAGGGATCGTCGTTGAAGCGGTCGATCTCCTCCCAGCCCGACCGCCGGTAGAGCGCCAGGGCCTCAGGGAGGGCGCTGTTGGTGTCGAGCCGCAGCGTCCGGATCCCGAGGTCGCGGGCGGCGGCCTCGGCCTCCCGCATCAGCCGCCTGGCGAGGCTCAGCCCGCGCGCCGCGGGATCGACCCAGAGCCGCTTGATCTCCGCCACCGCGCCGCCGCTCCCCTTGAGCCCGACGCATCCGACCGGCAGCCCGTCGGCGCACGCGAGCAGGAACACGCCGCGCGGCCGCACCATGGCGGCGGCCTCCGGGTCGCACGACAGGGCGACGTCGAACCCGCCGGCAAACCGGGTCGCGAGCTCGGCGTAGTAGGCGGCGAGGCAGGCGCGGGCGCCGGCGCCGGTCGGGTCGGCCTCCCGGATCGCGATGGCGTCGCGGCCGAGGGCCAGGGCGACCCGGTCCATGGCGTGCAACAGCGCGTCCACCTGCGGGGCGCGCTCCAGCAGGGCGACGGCGCGGGCATCCGACAGCGCCTCGTAGGCCGCGAACTCGCGCCGCCCGGCTTCGGTCAGGGAGGCGACCCGACGGCGGGCATCCGCGGGATGCGGCGCGGTCGCGACCAGCCCCTCCTCCTCGAGGCTCCGCAGGAGACGGCTCATCAGACCGGAATCGAGACCGAGATAGGCGCGGATCGCGCCGATCTCCGCGCGGCCCGCGCCGATGGCGTTCAGGACGCGCGCCGCGCCCAGGGGACGGCCGCGGCCGAGGAACGAGGAATCGAGAGCGCCGACCTCGGCGGTGACCGCGCGGGCGAAGCGGCGGACGCGGGCGATCTCGGAAGGTTCCATATTATCTGACTAAAGTCAGATAAAGATCCGGGTCAACCGAGGAAGTCGGAGAACCCGCCGCGGACGGCGCCCGACGCGTCGGCGGCCGACCGGGATGCGGGGGCGGTCAGCGCGTCGCGCTCGTCGGCGTAGCGGTAGCCCGGCGCCTCGCCGGGGAAGCCGCCGGCGGTGGCCGGATGGGTGTAGAGCTCGGTCAGGCCGTCCGGAAGTTCGGCCAGCAGGGCCGCGACACGGGCGGGCGTCATGGCGCCGGACCACGCGAGGCCGAGGGTGCGGTCGGGGATCAGCAGCCCGGCCTGCCGGGCGCGGACGGCGAGCAGCGCCGCCCAGGGGGCGATGTCGAGGGCGGCTCGCGGCCGCGCTCCGGGCTCGGCGCGGCGCAGGATCTCGCGCGGCTCCCGCGGCACCCGCAGGGCGCGCATCCCGAAGTCGCGGCCGACGCGCAGCACCGCCCCGGCGATCAGCGGGTGGACGTGGAAGTGCTTGTGGGCGTTGACGTGGTCCAGCGGCAGGCCGGTGGCCCGGTAGGCCTCGAACTGCGCCCGGATCTCGGCGGCGAGCTGGCGCCGGGCCGCGGGCCTGCGGGCGAAGTCGAGGCCGAGGCGGGCCATGTCGGCCCGCATCAGGCCGGCCTCGTCCGTCAGGTCGGGAAGCTGTTCCGCCGGCAGGGTCGGCCACGCCTCCACGAGGACGAGGTGCAGCCCGACCCGCAGGGACGGCATCCGCCGGGCTCGCGCCACGGCGTCGGCGGCGGCCGGCGCCGAGACCATCAGGCTCGCCGCCGTGAGGATCCCGTCGCGATGGGCCTGCTCGACGGCCTCGTTGACCTCGGGGCTCAGCCCGAAATCATCCGCGGTGACGACCAGACGCTTCACGGTAACCTCGTAAGGGGTGTCGAGAGGGCGTGCCCTCTCGCGGGTCCAGGGCGGAGCCCTGGGAGAAGAGGGGGGGCTCTGCCCCGCGCTCCCCGCCGGGGCCGCAGGCCCCGGACCCCTGACTTCAGGCCGCCTTGGCGGTGCCCTGACGCTCCTTGAGGAAGCGGTAGAACTCGACGCCCTCGCGCAGGCGACGCTTCATCATGTCCGGCGAGCGCACCATCTCGCTGACGATCGAGGCGATCTTCGGCGCCCGGAAGTAGAACTTCTTGTAGAACTCCTCGACCGAGGTGAAGATCTCGGTGTGCGAGAGGTGCGGGTAGTGCAGCGGCGCGACCTGCACGCCGTTCTCGTCGACGAGCTCGGCGTTCTCGATGTCGAGCCAGCCGTTCTCCACCGCCTGCTTGTACAGGAAGGTGCCCGGGTAGGGCGCCGCCAGCGAGACCTGGATCGTGTGCGGGTTGATTCGCTTGGCGAAGTTGATCGTCTCCTGGATCGTCTCCTTCGTCTCGCCCGGCAGGCCGAGGATGAAGGTGCCGTGGATGGCGATGCCGAGGTCGTGGCAGTCCTTGGTGAACTTCTCGGCGACCTCGACCCGCATGCCCTTCTTGATGTTGTGCAGGATCTGCTGGTTGCCGGACTCGTAGCCGACCAGCAGCAGGCGCAGGCCGTTCTCCTTGAGCACCTTCAGGGTCTCGCGCGGCACGTTCGCCTTGGCGTTGCACGACCACGTGACGCCGAGCTTGCCGAGCTCGCGGGCGATCTCCTCCGCGCGCGGCAGGTTGTCGGTGAAGGTGTCGTCGTCGAAGAAGAACTCCTTGGTCTGCGGGAACTCCTTCAGGCAGTACTTGATCTCCTCGATCACGTGCGCGACCGAGCGGGTGCGGTAGGTGTGGCCGCCGACCGTCTGCGGCCAGAGGCAGAAGGTGCAGCGGCTCTTGCAGCCCCGGCCCGAGTAGAACGAGATGTAGGGGTGCTTCAGGTAGCCGATGAAGTACTTCTCCATCTCCAGGTCGCGCTTGTAGACGCTGGTGACGAAGGGCAGCTGGTCCATGTCGGTCATGATCTCGCGGTCCTCGTTGTGGACCACGACACCGTTGGCGTCGCGATAGGACAGCCCCTTGATCTCCGACATCGGGACGCCCTCGGCGACTTCCTTGACGGTGAAGTCGAACTCGTTGCGGGCGCAGAAATCGACCACCGGGGCCTGGGCCATCGCGCCGGCGGCGTCGACCGCGACCTTGGCGCCGATCAGGCCGGCGATGAGCTTCGGGTTGGCGGCCTTGAGCGCCTCGATCGTCTTCACGTCGGACTTGAACGACGGCACCGAGGTGTGGAGCACGACGAGGTCGAAGTCGTTGGCCTGGGCCACGATCTCGGCGAGCTTGATGTTGTGCGGCGGCGCGTCGATCAGCTTCGAGTTCGGCACCAGGGCGGCCGGCTGGGCCAGCCAGGTCGGGTACCAGAACGACTTGATCTCGCGCTTGGCCTGGTAACGGGAGCCGGCACCGCCGTCGAAACCGTCGAAGGTGGGGGCCTGGAGGAAGAGCGTGCGCATGGGGTTCAAGGCCTCAGGGCAATGCCGGGGGAGGGGCGGAGGACGAGGGAGCCGGGTTCAGCGGAGCGGCGCGCCGGCATCGCGGCCGAGTTCGGCGTCCGGGATCAGGGTGCCATCCGCAACCACGTGATAATCGTGACCTTTCCATGTCACCGCCCCCGACACGAAGGCCCAGGAGAAGTTCAGGAAGGAGAGGATGTCGCGGATCGGCAACAGTCCGTAGGGGTGCGGGGCGAGGCCGAAGGCCCGCTCCAGCTGCCGGCAGAGCAGCACGCGGCTCGCCAGCGCCGCGGCGGCGACCCAGAGGGCGCCGGTGCCGGCGCCGGGCAGGAGCGCGCCCAGCAGGGCGAGCGGGAAGGCGTGGGTGACGATCGAGCCGGCGTAGCCCGCCGGGTCGACGGTGCGGATCGTCCGGTTCCAGCGCAGCTCGTGCCGCCACAGGCCGGAGAGATCGGTGTCGACGCTGGTGTGGCCGATCGTGAAGCTCGGGATCACCACCCGGCCGCCGAGGCCGCGCAGGGCGGCGCCGATGGCGTAATCGTCCGCCAGATCGTTGCGGAAGGTGCGGAAGCCGCCGACCGCCTCCAGGCTCGCCCGGGTGAAGGCCACGGTGGAGCCGAAGCAGGGCTTCGCCAGACCGAGGCTCAGGCCCATCACGACGTTGGGCAGGAAGTGGGTGTCGATCGCGAGCGTCGAGAGCTGGTCGTACAGGCCCCGGAAGGCCGGGACCCCGTGGTACAGGCAGGTGACGCCGGTGACGCCGTCCTGGGACAGCTCCGCGACGAGGCGCTCGAGGTAGTCGGGCCCCACCACCATGTCGCTGTCGGCCAGCACCACCACGTCGTGGGCGATGGCCTCGGCCATGTTGATCAGGTTCGAGACCTTGCGGTTCGATCCGTGCTGCCGGCCGTCGATCACGAGGTCGATGCGGGCCTCGGGATAGGCCTGCTGCAGGCGCTCGACCACGCCGATCGCGGGATCGGTGGGCTTCTGGACGCCGAACAGGACCTGGACCGGCCCGGCGTAGTCCTGGCGCAGCACGGTCTCGAGATTCGCGTAGAGATTGGGCTCGAGGCCGCAGAGCGGCTTCAGCACGGTCACGGAGGGCCGCGTCGCGCCGGCGGGCAGCACCGGCGGGCGGCGGCCCGCGTAGCGGCCCGCGCAGATGGCGGCGGCCAGCCCGTAGACGCAGCCCGCCGCCGCCAGGATCAGGCAGAGCAGCGAGAGCCACGAGAGGCCGAGCAGCGCCAGGGAGGAGACATCCATCCGGTCGGATCCGTGCGATCGTCCGGCCGCCGAGGCGGCGATGGCCGCGAACGGCCGGTTCAGGTCGGCGCAGGCGCCGGCGCCGCTCAGGGCGTCGGCTTGGCCGCGAGCATGCCGTCGGCCCGCGCCCGGAGGAACTTCACGACGCCGTCGGCGCCCCCGGACTTCAGCGGCGCCGACAGGGCGTTTCGCTGCGCGGCGATCTCGCTGACGTCGCCGTTGAGCAGGACGTCCTGGATGCGGTTGTCGGCGTTGACGACGAAGTCCACGGCGGAATCGTCGCCGTCCGCGGCGGTGACGCGGGTCGGCACCACGCGCTGGGCGCCCCGCTCCTCGACCTTCGGCGTCACGTCGAATTTGCCGCCGGCGGCGCGGGCCAGGCGGTTGGCGTAGGTCACGGTCAGGCTGCGCTTGAAGGCGTCGATCACCGCCGCCTGC
This sequence comes from Methylobacterium sp. A52T, assembly GCF_053346095.1. NCBI lineage: Bacteria > Pseudomonadati > Pseudomonadota > Alphaproteobacteria > Hyphomicrobiales > Methylobacteriaceae > Methylobacterium > Methylobacterium sp. A52T. Next base: position 12,957 of record NZ_JBKFBI010000048.1, read on the forward strand.
TGCTCCGGGGTGAAGCTCGACCATTTCGAGCCCACCGCGATGCGGGTCATGGCGGGGAAGTCGAACGCCTTGTCGAGCGCCGGGCCGACGGCCTCGACCCGGGCCGGCAGGGGGCCGGGCCCGTCCTTCAGCGCGGCCGAGAAGGCGGCGTAGAGGTCGCGCACGGTCTGAACGGCCGGATCGTCCGCGGCCCGTGACGGGGCCGGGACGAGCAGGGTCAGGGCCAAGGGAGCGGCGATGAGGGCGGCCGCGAGCCGGCGGGTCAGGCGCACTTCTTCAACTCCTCGCCGTCGCCGAGCCGCGCCCCCATGCGCGGCGGGGCGTAACTGTAGAACGGGCCGAGGGTGGCGGGCTGCGCGACCCTCTTGGCCTTGCGCCCGGCCTCCGGCGCAGGCTCGCGCTCCTCTTCCTCGGGCGCCTCGGACCGGAGCCTGGACTCGATCCGGTGCCAGAGCAGGAGGCTCGGGAGCCCGACGCCGAGATCGGCGAAGCGCTTGACCAGCGACAGGGCGAGCGCCGCCTCGGCCGGGATATTGAACAGGCCGCACAGGGCGATCAGTCCGCCCTCCTGCGCGCCCAGGGCGCCGGGCACCGCGAAGGCCGCGCCGCGCACGGCCTGGGCGAGGCTCTCGATCATGAGCGCCTGCGCGAAGTCGATCGGGTAGCCCATGAACCGCAGGCAGACATAGACCTCGAGCGTGCCGATCACCCAGCCGGCGAGGTGGACCACCAGGGCCAACGCGAAGCGACCGTGGTTGCCGTAGAGCCGGCGCAGGCTGTCGTAGAGCTGGTCGATGGCGCCGAAGGCCCGCCACTCGCGCCCGGAGGCGAAGCGGCTGAGCAGCGCCTGGATCAGGCGATGACCGGCCTTGCGCTGGATCAGGTAGAAGGCGCCGAGCGCCGGGACCGCCAGGGCCAGCCCGCCCTCGACCGTGTGGGCGATCGGTCCGTCACCGGAGATCAGGACCAGTAGGGCGAGGCCGGCCACCGTGAACAGGAGCTGCGTCAGCGCCTGGGTCATCAGGTCGACGAACATGCTGGCGCCCGCGAGCGCGCCCGGAACGTTGCGCTTCGACAGGAGACGGGCGCCGACGAAGTCACCACCGACGGTGGCAACGGGCAGCAGCGTGTTGATGCCCTCGCGGACGAAGCGGAGCGAGATGCAATCGGCGAGCTTGGTCGCGCCGGCGGGGAACACGACGTACCAGCCGAGCCCCGCCCAGGCGACGGCCACGAAGCGCGCGAGCACCACCAGGGCGGCGCCCCAGCCGGCGCTCACGACGGCGGCCGACACATCCTCCAGGCCGGAGGACATGAACAGGCCGACGACCGTGCACAGACCGGCGATCGAGGCCAAGGTCGTCAGGCGCTTCATTGTCGTCTTTCAAGCTCGCGTAAGGCTTGATGCGGGAAATCGGTCACGGTCGCGGCAGAAATAGGTCCATCGGCCCGGGAACGTTTCTGTCACGTTGCAGCACGGATTAGCGGTGTCTATCACCCGTTTGACACACCGAGGGCCAAAGCGGCGGCGGGGCTGAGAAGCCCGCGCAGAAGGCCGCGGCACGTCGCAGAAGGGGCACACGTCATGGAGCGCGAATCACCGATCACGGCCCTTGAGGCCGTGACCGACGACACGCATGCGGGCGGCTTTCCGGGCGGGACCGGACCGGGCGTGCCGGCTCCCCAGTCGCCGGTGATGGCCTGGAACGAGTGGGATCCGCTGGAGGAGGTCATCGTCGGCTCGCTCGACGGCGCCACGATCCCGACTCACCACCTGACGGTGATCTTCAACCTGCCGCGCGCCGCGCAGCCGTTCTACCGGCTGGCGAGCGGCTGGAAATATCCGAAGTTCATGAAGAAGCTCGCCCAGGCCGAGCTCGACAACTTCATCACCATCCTGGCCGGCGAGGGCGTGAAGGTCCGCCGCCCCGACGCGGTGGACTTCTCGAAGAAGTTCAAGGCACCGCGCTGGTCCTCCCGCGGCTTCTGCGTCGCCTGCCCGCGCGATCCGTACCTCGTGATCGGCGACGAGATCATCGAGAGCCCGATGTGCTGGCGCTCGCGCTACTTCGAGGGCGACGCCTACCGGTCGCTGTTCAAGGAGTACTTCCGCGCCGGCGCCCGCTGGACCTCCGCGCCGCGGCCCCAGCTGACCGACGACCTCTACAACTACGATTACCGGGTGCCGAACCTGAAGGCCGGCGAGCCCATGCAGTTCACGGTCAACGAGTTCGAGCCGGTCTTCGACGCCGCCGACTTCGTCCGCTGCGGCCGCGACCTGTTCGTGACCCGCTCGAACGTGACCAACCTCATGGGCATCGAGTGGCTGCGCCGCCACCTCGGCCCGGGCTTCCGCATCCACGAGATCGAGAGCCGCTGCCCGCAGCCGATGCACATCGACTCGTCGTTCATGCCGCTGGCCCCCGGCAAGGTGCTGGTGAACCCGGACTACGTCGACGTCGAGAAGCTCCCGGCCGTCCTCAAGAAGTGGGACGTGCTGGTCGCCCCGCGCCCCGACCCGGTCGAGGGCTTCATGAGCAAGATCTCGATGTGCTCGCCCTGGACCTCGATCAACGTCCTGGCGATCACCGAGAAGAAGATCGTCGTCGACCAGAGCCAGCCGACGCTGATCAAGGCCCTGAAGGACTGGGGCTTCGACCCGATCCCGGCGCCGTTCCTCAGCTACGGCCCGTTCGGCGGCTCGTTCCACTGCGCGACCCTCGACGTCCGCCGCCGGGGCGTGCTGAAGTCGTACTTCTAGGACCGGCCCGCGGTCGTCCCGGGGCGCCGCGAGCGCCCCGGGACGACGGGCGACGTCACGCGGCGCCTACCGCGCCGCGATGCCCGCGATCAGCGCCGCGTTGAACCCCTCCGGGTCCGACATCTGCGGCGCGTGGCCGAGATCCGGGAACTCCACGAGCCGCGCGCCCGGGATGGCCCTGGCGGCCGCCTTGCCGAGCTCGGGATAGTTGCCGAGGCCCGCCCGCACCTTCGGCGGCGCGAGGTCCTTGCCGATCGCCGTGTTGTCCTTCTGGCCGATCAGGAGCAGCGTCGGCACCGCGATCTGCGGGAACCGGTAGACCACCGGCTGGGTGAGGATCATGTCGTAGAGCAGGGCCGAGTCCCAGGCGACCGCCTCCTTGCCGGGGCCGCCGTTGAGGCCCGCGAGCATCGTGACCCAGGGCTCGTAGCGGGGCTCCCAGGCGCCGGCGTAGTAGGTCGCCGTCTCGTAGGCCCGGATCGAGGCCGCCGTCACCTTCAGCTCGCGCTGGTACCACTGCTCCACCGAGGTCGGCGGCACGCCCTTGGCGGCCCAGTCCTCCAGGCCGATCGGGTTCACCAGCACGAGCTGCTCCACCGCCTTCGGGTAGAGCAGGGCGTAGTGGGCCGCCAGCATGCCGCCCGTGGAGTGGCCGACCAGGATCGGGCGCTCGATCCCGAGCTTGTCCAGGAGCGCGTGGGTGTTCTCGGCGAGCTGCCGGAAGGTGAACTGGTAGGCCGCCGGCTTGCTCGACTTGCAGAAGCCGATCTGGTCCGGCGCGATCACCCGGTACCCGGCGGCGCTCAGCGCCCGGATCTGGCTCTCCCAGGTGGCGGCGCAGAAATTCTTGCCGTGCAGGAGCACGGCGGTCCGGCCGTTCGGCGTCGCCGGGCGGACGTCGAGATAGGCCATCTGCAGGGGCTGGCGCTGCGACGTGAACGGGAACCGCTCCACGGGGAACGGGTAGGCGAAGCCCTCGAGTTCGGGCCCGTAGGTCGGCTGCGGCGGCGGCTCCGCGGAAGCGGGCCCGGCCGGCACCAGGGCCAGCAGGACGGAAGCGAGGAGGGTTCGAAGCATGGCCGCGTCGGTGCCTGATCTGCGTGCGGCGTGCGGCGCCGCGCCGCCCGCTCAGATCGGTCATCCGGCTGTTCCTGTCCACGTCCCGCGGAGCGGCGCGGCTTCGCGCCCGCCGCAGGGCGCGCTATCTCTCGGGCGCGCCATCTCCCGGGCGCGACCGTCTTCCGCCGCGGATGTCCCGATGCTGCGCCTCACCGCCCTGACCGCCCTCGCCGGCGCGCTCGTCCTCGGCCCGGCCCCGGCCCGGGCGGCGGATGCCTGCGACGTCCTCGCCGCGCGGGTGATCCGCACCACCGGCGCCTCCCTGGCGGGCCGGGCCGGGCCCGTCGCGGTGTTCCGGGCGCAGGATGCCGAGCGGCTGAGCCTCGATTGCCGCGCGCCCGCCCGGATCACCGTGGCCTCCCGCGAGCGCGAGCCGGCGCCGGCCTACTTCGTCCTGATCGGCCGCGCCGCGCAGGCGCTCGCCGGGGCGGACGCCGCCGCGGTCGAGGTGCTGGCGCTCAACCTCCACCAGGCCAGCCTGCTGGCCGATGCCCCGCGTCGGGGCGGCGCCGGCCGGATCCTGATGCTGTGCGAGACCGGACCGCGCACCGACGGCCTCCGGGAGGACCGCACGGTCTGCCGGGTCGCGCCCCGGCCCGGGCTTTCGCGGATCCGCCGCGCGGGCTAGACCGGCCCGCATGTCGAAGATCGAGACACCCGGCCCCGTCGTCCAAGTCGGCGACGCGCGCTTCGCCAACCATCTGCCGCTGACGCTGATCGCCGGCCCGTGCCAGCTCGAGGGGCGCCAGCACGCCCTGGAGATCGCCGCCGCCCTCAAGGAGATGGCCGCGGGTCTGGGCGTCGGCCTCGTGTTCAAGACCTCCTTCGACAAGGCCAACCGCACCTCGGGCAGCGCCGCCCGGGGCATCGGCCTCGACGGGGCGCTGCCGGTCTTCGCCGAGATCCGCGAGACCCTCGGGCTGCCGGTGCTGACCGACGTGCACGCCGCCGAGCAGTGCGCCCGCGCCGCCGAGGCCGTGGACGTGCTCCAGATCCCGGCCTTCCTGTGCCGCCAGACCGACCTGCTTCTGGCCGCCGCCGCCACCGGCCGGGCGGTCAACATCAAGAAGGGCCAGTTCCTGGCGCCCTGGGACATGAAGCACGTCGCCGCCAAGGTGACGGAGGCCGGCAACCCCAACGTCATCGTCACCGAGCGCGGCGCCTCCTTCGGCTACAACACCCTCGTCTCGGACATGCGCAGCCTGCCGATCATGGCGCAGGTCACGCAGGGCGCGCCGGTGGTGTTCGACGCCACCCACTCGGTGCAGCAGCCCGGCGGGCAGGGGGCGAGCTCCGGCGGACAGCGCGAGTTCGTCGCCGTCCTCGCCCGCGCCGCCGTGGCGGTGGGCGTGGCGGGGGTGTTCATCGAGACCCATCCCGACCCCGACCGGGCGCCCTCCGACGGCCCCAACATGGTGGCGCTGAAGGACATGCCGGCCCTGCTCGAGGAACTCCTCGCCTTCGACCGCCTCGCCAAGCGCCGGGCCGCCTGACCGGCTCAGGCGGCCGCCGGCTCCAGGACGTGGATCCGCAGGGGCTGGACCAGGCCGAACTGCCCGTCGGCCTCGCGCGCGGCGGCCTTGAGGAACGCCGCCTCGACCACGGAGCGCCGGTCCCGGATGGTCGCCTCGCGGGCCGGGTCCACGGCGCTGACGCGGGCGAGGAAGGCGTCGAGGGAGTCGAAGCGCTCGCGCCGCTCGATCGTCGCGTCGCGGCGGCACGCGTAGGCGCCGCGGGCGAGGGCGGCCGCGATGGCCTCCTGGGCGGCGGCGCGGACCGCGGTCTCGTCCTCGATCGGCCGCAGCGCGTCGAAGAAGCTGCCCTCCGCCAGGGGCTCCACCACGACGAGGAGCCCGCCCGGGACCAGCACGCGGGCCGCCTCGGCGAGGGCCGCCGCCGGGTCCGGGACGTGGTGGAGGGAGTTCAGCATCACGGCGCCGTCGAAGCTGGCGTCCGGGAAGGGCAGGGCCTCGCCGGTCGCGGCCTCGAAGCGCGCCTCCGGCACGGCGTCCCGCGCCCGGGCGAGCGCCGCCGTGCCGGGATCGATCCCGGTGACCCGCGCGCCCGCGTCGACCAGCCGCCGCGCGAGCGTCCCGGGGCCGCACCCGATATCGACGACCCGCTTGCCGGCCAGCGGCGCGAGGCTCTCGCGGATCAGCGTCAGGGCATCCATCGTCGGTCCTCCCGGCCGATCCGTATCACGCCCGACCCGCGGCAGGGCGGATTTCCGTCTCCGGGCCGGGGCCGTCCGCCGCGACGGCCCGCCGCGACGTTCCAGGTGTTCCCGAAGACGCGCCGCAAGAGTTCGAGCGGTTCCAGAAGAGCGACGCCCAAGCTTGACCGCTTTCATCGAAGCGGCGGCCACGCTGAACAACGGTTCATAATCCCGATCGGGTGCGGATCCGCACGCAAGTCCGGCGCGAAATCTGGAACTGTCCGGATGCGGCCACGTTATTGGGCATGTTCGATCAGGGATCGAGAAGGAACACTATGCGCAAGATCGGTATCATCGCCACTGCCGCCGCCATGGCTCTCGGCAGTGTTGCCGTCACCACGAGCGCCGAGGCGCGGCCTTACGGCTACCACGGCGGCTACGGCGGCTACGGTCACGGCTACTACCGCGGCCGTCGCGGCATCGGCACCGGCGCCGCCATCGGCCTCGGCATCGCCGGCCTCGCGGCCGGTGCGATCGCCGCGGGCGCGGCCCGCGACAGCTACTACGGCGGCGGCTACGGCTACGCCCCGTCCTACGGCTACGGCTACGCCCCGGTCTACGGCGGCTACGGCTACGCCGCTCCGGGCTACGGCTACTACGGCTACGGCTACTGAGATCGGAGGTCCGAGAGGATCGGGGGCGACCGGCGCGAGCCGGTCGCCCTTTTCGTTGGCTCGGTCAGCGTCCGCGGTAGGGCGGCACGCCCGGGTCCGGCAGCCACGCGTTCTTGGGCAGTTCGCCCGTCTGCCAGAACACGTCGATCGGGATACCGCCGCGGGGATACCAGTACCCGCCGATTCGCAGGTAGCGCGGTTCCAGCAGGTCGCGGAGCCGCTTGCCGATCGCCACAGTGCAATCCTCGTGGAACGCTCCGTGGTTGCGGAACGACCCCAGGTAGAGCTTCAGCGACTTCGACTCCACCAGCCAGTCACCGGGCACGTAGTCGATCACCAGGATCGCGAAATCCGGCTGCCCGGTGACCGGGCAGATCGAGGTGAATTCCGGCGCGGTGAACCGGGCGACGTAGTCGGTGTCCGCGTGCGGGTTCGGGACCCGGTCGAGCCGCGCCTCCTCGGGTGAGGTGGGGAAGGGCGTCGGCTGGCCGAGCTGGAGATTGTCGGGAGTGGTCATGGCCGGCCATATAGAGCCTGCCGGCGCCGCGCGCATCCGCCTGATCCGCGACGCTTTCCCGACAAGTTCGGGCTGTGCGCCGTCCGTCCCGGCGCTTGCCGCCGGCCGCGGCTTGACGGATAAGCCGCCGCGATGCGCCGCACCCTCCGATTGGGGCGCGGTCGCCGACCCGCGGCCCCCGCGAGAGGACGTTCCATGACCGCGATCACCAATATCAGCGCCCGCGAGATCCTCGACAGCCGCGGCAACCCCACGGTCGAGGTCGACGTCATCCTGGAGGACGGCTCCTTCGGCCGCGCCGCGGTGCCGTCGGGTGCCTCCACGGGCGCCCACGAGGCGGTGGAGCTGCGCGACGGCGACAAGAACCGCTTCCTCGGCAAGGGTGTCCTGAAGGCGGTCGAGGCGGCCCAGACCGAGATCCTCGACGCGATCGGCGGTATGGAGGCCGAGGACCAGGTCGCGGTCGACGAGGCGATGATCGAGCTCGACGGCACGCCCAACAAGGCCCGGCTCGGCGCGAACGCGATCCTCGGCGTGTCGCTGGCGGTGGCCAAGGCCGCGGCCGAGGCCTCCGGCCTGCCGCTCTACCGCTACGTCGGCGGCGTGCAGGGCCGGGTGCTGCCGGTGCCGATGATGAACATCATCAACGGCGGCGCGCACGCCGACAACCCGATCGACTTCCAGGAATTCATGATCATGCCGGTGGGCGCCGATTCGCTCGCCGAGGCCGTGCGCATGGGCTCCGAGGTGTTCCACACCCTGAAGGGGAAGCTGAAGAAGGCCGGCCACAACACCAATGTCGGCGACGAGGGCGGTTTCGCCCCGAACCTGCCGTCGGCCGAGGCCGCCCTCGATTTCGTGATGGACGCGATCAGCGCCGCCGGCTTCAAGCCCGGCCAGGACATGGCGCTCGCCCTCGACTGCGCCGCCACCGAGTTCTTCAAGGACGGCGCCTACGCGTACGAGGGCGAGGGCAAGACCCGCACCATCGAGGCGCAGGTCGACTACCTCGCGCAGCTCGTCGCCACCTATCCGATCGTCTCCATCGAGGACGGCATGTCGGAGGATGACTGGGCCGGCTGGAAGCTCCTCACCGACAAGATCGGCGACCGCTGCCAGCTCGTGGGCGACGACCTGTTCGTCACCAACGTCGAGCGCCTGTCCCGCGGCATCGCCGAGGGGACGGCCAACTCGATCCTGATCAAGGTCAACCAGATCGGCTCGCTCACCGAGACGCTGGCGGCGGTCGATATGGCCCAGCGCGCCGGCTACACCGCGGTGATGTCGCACCGCTCGGGCGAGACCGAGGACTCGACCATCGCGGACCTCGCGGTCGCCACCAATTGCGGGCAGATCAAGACCGGCTCGCTCGCCCGCTCGGACAGACTGGCCAAGTACAACCAGCTGATCCGCATCGAGGAGGGCCTGGGCCCGCAGGCGCTCTATGCCGGCCCGTCGGCGCTTAAGCAGCTCGCCCGCCGCTGATCGGGAAGATCCTGCTGGCCGGCCTGCTCGGTGTCGGGGCGGCCGGCCCCGCCCGCGCGGACCCGCTCTGCGACGGCGCCCGCCCGACGCTCAGCGCGCAGCTGCTGTTCGGCCTGTCGCGGCCGGACGGCGGCCGCGTCTCGGGCGCGGCCTTCGACCGGTTCCTGGCCGAGTGGATCACCCCGCGGTTCCCGGACGGGCTGACCGTGTTCGCCGGCCGGGGCCAGTGGCGCGGGCCGGACGGACGCATCGTCCGCGAGGCCGCCCGCACCGTCCTGATCGTCACCGAACCGACGCCCGAGGCGGTCGCGGCCCTGCGTGAGATCCGGGTGGCCTACCGGCGCCGCTTCGTGCAGGGCGCGGTCGGGCTGGTGCTCCAGCGGAGCTGCGCGCTGTTCTGACGACGCGCTGCCATCCCCGTCTCGAGACGAACGACGACCCGTTCGGCAGGTCCCGCCGGGGCTCCTCCCCGTTCGCGCGACCGGATCTACACCGCGGGCACGCCGCCGCGTCGGCACGATGAGGCGCGGGTTCCCTCGCCCGTGCGGGAGAGGGGACTGGTCGCGCTTCGCCGGCGACGGCAGCGTCCGGCGGAGCTGTCAGGATCTCGCAGCCTGCGCGCAAGAGGGGATCCGGGACGCAGCCTCCCGCCGTGTCGCCGCCTCAGGCAAGGTCCGCGTGCGACGACTCCCCCGGCACGGTCCAGACCCGCATCGGCCGCGACAGGCCCCGCAACTCGATCGTCCCGACCGGGTCCAGCCGCCGGGCGCACCGCTCGGCGAAGGAGTCCGACACGAGGAGGTCGTGACCGAGGGCGGCGCACTGGCTCTCGATCCGGCTCGCCTCGTTGACCGCCCGCCCGATGATCGTGAAGTCGAGGCGCCGCTCGGTCCCGACATTGCCGTACATCACCGTCCCGAAATGCACGACGCCCTCGGCCGGCAGCTCCGGCAGCCCCGCGGCGCGGCGGCGGGCATTGAGCGCCGCGTTGGCGGCGAGCCCCTCGGTCGCGGCGTCGAGCGCCGCACCGCAGACCGGGCAGGGGAGGGTGCCGGCGTCCGGGACCGGGAAGATCGCCAGGAAGCCGTCGCCGAGGAATTTCAGGATCTCGCCGCCGTGCCGCGCCACCGGGTCGCCGAGGGCGTCGAAATGCTCGTTGAGCCACGTGACCATGTCGGCCGGATCCACCCGGTCGGCCAGGGCCGTGAAGCCGCGTAGGTCGGTCAGCAGGATCGCGGCCGGCACGGCCCGCCCCTCGCCCCTCCGGATCTGCCCGTCGAGGATGCGCTCGGCGGTCGACCGGCCGAGATAGGTGGCCGAGACTTCCCGGAACGTGTGGGCGAGGCCCATCTTGGCCATCGCCAGTGTCAGGAACGGCAGGACGCCGGCGATCGCGGCGAGGTCCGCCTCCGTGAAGCCGGCGGCGGCACGGGTGCAGAACGAGACCGCGATGCCCCGCAGCGCGGTGCCGGGGGCGAACTCGACGATGTGCAGCACGTAGTCGACGCCGCCCTGCGCCCCGAGGGCCTTCAGGACCGGGAAGTCCACCGCCAGACCGGGCGCGTCGAGGCGCCAGCGGCCGAAGGTCTCGCCCGTCTCCACGAGGGCGTAGACGGGGCTCAGGAGCCAGTCGCTCTCCTCGTCGGCGCCGTGGGCGTTGGCGACGTACGACATGCCCTCGCCCGCGTGCCAGTTCAGGCTGACGCCGCGCAGCGTCGGGTCCAGGGCCGGCGCCATGACGCTGACCCGCCAGACGGGAAGGCCGGCCTCGACCAGCGACTCGCAGAAGCCCGAGAGCAGAGTGTCGTGGTCGTCGGTCGCCGTGGCGTGCGCGGCGATCCAGCGTCCCAGATGCGTCAGGTCCATGCCTCAGGCTCGCCCCTGTTCGTCCCGGCCGCGGTCCGGCCCCATCGCGGTCCTGTCCTGACCGCGGCGCGGTCGAAAAGAACCGTTAACCTTTCCGCGCGAGGGTCGCGCCATGGTCGTGCGCCGCCGAGTCAGAATGGTCGTGTTGCCGCTGGGTCTCTGGACCCTGTCGGCGCTCGTGGTCGGCTATTTCGTGTGGCAGGCCGAGAGTGGCAACCGCGGCCTCGAGGCCAAGAAGGCCCTGAAGATCCGCGCCTACGGCCTCAGCCAGGAACTCGCCGCCGTGAAGGCCGAGCGCGCCGTCTGGGAGCACCGGGTGAACCTGCTCAAGAGCGACCAGATCGACCGCGACCTCCTGGAGGAGCGCGCCCGGATCGTCCTGGGCCGCGTCCACGCCAACGACGTGGTCATCATCACGCCCTGACAGTCCAGCGGGTGCCCGCGATTGTCCCGCGGAAGTCCAGGGGATCGTTTTCCCTAGTCCCGAAAGTCCTCTGACAAGAGCGGCTTCCTGTCAGAGCGGCAGCCCTCGCTTTCCAATCGTCGCTGTCCTACACCCCCACGAAGTCGCGTGGAATCACGGGGAGAGCGCCGATGGACGCCGCCAAGGAGCCTGCCAAAGAGCCCGCCATGGACGCGTCGTCCGCGCCGGTGCAGGCCGCGAGCCCTCAGGCCGCCGAGGCGCATCGCCCCGCGCCGAACATGCCTCAGTTCACGCGGGACGAGGATCTCCACGCCTATCACGAGATGCTCCTGATCCGGCGCTTCGAGGAGAAGGCTGGCCAGCTCTACGGCATGGGCCTGATCGGCGGCTTCTGCCACCTCTACATCGGCCAGGAAGCCGTTGTGATCGGCATGCAGATGGCCGCGGTCGAGGGCGACCAGGTCATCACCGGCTACCGCGACCACGGCCACATGCTGGCCTGCGGCATGGACCCGAAGGGCGTCATGGCCGAGCTGACCGGCCGCCGCGGCGGCTACAGCCGCGGCAAGGGCGGCTCGATGCACATGTTCAGCCGCGAGAAGCAGTTCTTCGGCGGTCACGGCATCGTCGGCGCGCAAGTCTCGCTCGGCACCGGCCTCGCCTTCGCCGACCATTACCGGGAGAACGGCAAGGTCAGCCTGACCTACATGGGCGACGGCGCCGCCAACCAGGGCCAGGTCTACGAGAGCTTCAACATGGCGGCCCTCTGGAAGCTGCCGGTCGTCTACGTGATCGAGAACAACCGGTACGCCATGGGCACCTCGGTGGCCCGGGCCTCGGCGCAGACCGACTTCTCGAAGCGCGGCCTCTCCTTCGGCATCCCGGGCGAGCAGGTCGACGGCATGGACGTCCGCACGGTGCGCGAGGCCGCGACCCGGGCGATCGAGCACGCCCGCACCGGCCAGGGCCCCTACATCCTGGAGATGCAGACCTACCGCTACCGCGGTCACTCCATGTCCGATCCGGCCAAGTACCGGACCAAGGACGAGGTCTCGAAGATGCGCGACGAGCACGACCCGATCGAGATGGTGCGCAAGCGCCTGCTCGAGCTGCACGCCGTGCCCGAGGCCGAGCTGAAGGCCACCGACGCCAAGGTCCGCGAGGTCGTCAACGCCTCGGCCGAGTTCGCCACCAACGATCCCGAGCCGGATCCGTCCGAGCTGTGGACCGACATCCTGCTCGAAGCGCACGCCTGAGCGCTGACGACAAAGCTGGCCGCCCCCCCAACGAATATACGACCGCAGAGCTGAGCATGGCGACCGACATCCTGATGCCCGCCCTCTCGCCAACCATGGAGGAGGGCAAGCTCGCCAAGTGGCTGAAGAAGGAGGGCGACCCGATCAAGTCCGGCGACGTGCTGGCGGAGATCGAGACCGACAAGGCCACCATGGAGGTGGAGGCCATCGACGAGGGCATCCTCGCCAAGATCCTGATCGCCGAGGGCACCGAGGGCGTCGCGGTCAACACGCCGATCGCCGTCATCGCCGGCGAGGGCGAGGACCCGGCGAGCGTCCAGTCGTCCGGTGGCGGCGCGAAGCCGAACGGTGCGGGCGGCCACCCGGCCCCGGCGCCCGACATGCAGGCCGAGGGCATGGCCGACCGGCCGGCCCCCGCGGCCAAGACCGGCGACGACGCCCCGAAGGCGCCGGCCGCGCCGGCCGTCATCACCAACAAGGCGCAAGAGCCGGTGATGGAGGAGTTCCCGGCCGACACGCCGATGGTCACCCAGACCGTCCGCGAGGCCCTGCGCGACGCCATGGCCGAGGAGATGCGCCGCGACGGCGACGTCTTCGTCATGGGCGAGGAGGTCGCCGAGTACCAGGGCGCCTACAAGGTCACCCAGAACCTGCTGCAGGAATTCGGGCCGAAGCGCGTGGTCGACACCCCGATCACCGAGCACGGCTTCGCGGGCATCGGCGTCGGCGCGGCGCTCGCTGGCCTGAAGCCGATCGTCGAGTTCATGACCTTCAACTTCGCCATGCAGGCGATCGACCACATCATCAACTCGGCGGCCAAGACCCTCTACATGTCCGGCGGCCAGCTCGGCTGCCCGATCGTGTTCCGCGGGCCCAACGGCGCCGCCGCCCGCGTCGCCGCCCAGCACAGCCACGACTATTCCGCGTGGTACTCCAACGTGCCGGGCCTGAAGGTGATCGCGCCCTACACGGCCTCCGACGCCAAGGGCCTGCTCAAGGCCGCGATCCGCGACCCGAACCCGGTGATCTTCCTCGAGAACGAGATCCTGTACGGGCAGTCCTTCCCGGTGCCGAAGCTCGACGACTTCGTGCTGCCGATCGGCAAGGCGAAGATCCACCGCACCGGCAGCGACGTGACCATCGTGTCCTTCGCGATCGGCATGACCTACGCCCTCAAGGCCGCGCAGGCGCTGGCCGAGCAGGGCATCGAGGCCGAGGTGATCGACCTGCGCACGATCCGCCCGATGGACAGCGCGACGGTGGTGGAATCGGTCAAGAAGACCGGCCGCTGCATCACCGTGGAGGAGGGCTTCCCGCAATCCGGCATCGGCGCCGAGATTGTGGCCCGCCTGATGGTCGACGCCTTCGACTTCCTGGACGCGCCGGTCCTGCGCATCACCGGCAAGGACGTGCCGATGCCCTACGCGGCGAACCTCGAGAAGTTGGCGCTGCCGACGGTGGCGGAGGTCGTCGAGGCCGCCAAGAGCGTCTGCTACAAGTGACGGGCGCGCGGGCGACGCCGTCGCCCGCCCCGGCCAGATCGAGGAACAGCCGGCGCGCCATGAGCCAGGATCCCAGCACCGACTTCGCCGAACTCGCCATCCCGCCCGATGCCCTGGAGCAGGGCGGCATCGAGGTGCTGCGCGCGGCCGTGGTCGACGGCGCGGTGAGCGTCGCCCTGCGCCGCTCCTTCGACGATCCGGCGACCTGGGGCCGGCTGCTGGCCGACCTCGCCCGCCAAGCGGCCCGCGCCTACGCGCTGGAGACCGACATGTCGGAGGACGAGGCGGTCGAGCGGATCCGCGCCGGCTGGGAGGCCGAGGGGCTCGACCCCGGCGGTCTCAACTGACGATGGCGGCCGACCATGGCTGAGGCGGCTGTCCGGCAGGCGACCTACGCGGATCTGGAGGCGGTCCCGGAGCATCTCGTCGCCGAGATCATCGACGGCGTGCTGGAGACGCATCCGCGGCCTAGGCCGCGGCACGCGATGGCCGCATCCGACCTGTCCACCTTGCTGGGCACACCGTTCCGCTATGGGCGCGGTGGCCCGGGCGGTTGGATCTTCATGGTCGAGCCGGAACTCCACCTGGGGGCCCATGTCGTGGTGCCGGATCTGGCGGCTTGGCGCCGGGAGCGCGCGCCGACCGATCTGGAAGCGGCCTACATCGAGATCGCGCCGGATTGGGTGTGCGAGATTCTCTCGCCGTCCACGATCCGCCTCGACCGAGGCCGCAAGCGCCGCATCTACGCCGAGGCCGGGATCGGCCACCTCTGGCTGCTCGATCCGGCCGCGGGCGTGCTCGAAGGCTTCGCCCTCGCGGACGGGCGCTGGGTGCTCCTCGCCACGATCCAGCGCGGCGAGACCGTGGCCCTGCCGCCCTTCGACGCCGTCCCGTTCCCCTTCGACGATCTCTTCCCCTTCGACGATCCGGCCGCCCCGGCCTTGCCCGAGACCTGATGCCATGCCGATCAACGTGCTGATGCCCGCGCTCTCCCCGACCATGGAGAAGGGCAACCTCGCCAAGTGGCTCAAGAAGGAGGGCGACCCGATCAAGTCCGGCGACGTGCTGGCCGAGATCGAGACCGACAAGGCCACGATGGAGGTGGAGGCCATCGACGAGGGCGTGCTCGCCAAGATCCTCGTGCCCGAGGGCACCGCGGACGTGCCGGTCAACGACCTGATCGCCATCATCGCCGCCGAGGGCGAGGACCCGTCGAGCGTCCAGGCCTCGGGCGGGGCGCCGAAGGCGGCCTCGAACGGTGAGGCCAAGGCCGAGTCCAAGCCCGAGCCGAAGGCCGACGCCTCGGCGGCCGGCCAGAACACCACGCCCGGCGGCGGCCACATGTCGTACGAGCGGGTGAACGCGGCGCCGGAGGGCGCGCAGCCCGGCGCCACCCCGCAGGCGGGGGCGCAGGCTGGCTCGGGCGGCCGCGTGTTCGCCTCGCCGCTCGCCCGCCGGATCGCCAAGCAGGAGGGCGTCGATCTCGCCGCCGTCCAGGGCAGCGGGCCGCACGGCCGCATCATCGCCCGCGACGTCCAGGCCGCGAAGGCCTCCGGCGCCACCAGGGCACCCGCCGCCGCGCAGGCCGCCGCCGAGGCGCCGAAGGCGGCCGCACCGGCCCCGAAGGCCGCCCCCGCGGGTGGCAGCGTGCCGGCCGGGCTCACGACCGATCAGGTCAAGGGCTTCTTCGCCAAGGATGCCTACGAGGAGGTGCCCCTCGACGGCATGCGCAAGACCATCGCCAAGCGCCTCACCGAGGCGATGCAGGTCGCCCCGCACTTCTACCTGACGGTGGATTGCGAGCTCGAAGCGCTGATGAAGCTGCGCGAGACGCTGAACGGCTCGGCCGGCAAGGACAAGGACGGCAAGCCCGCCTTCAAGCTCTCGGTGAACGACTTCGTCATCAAGGCGATGGGCCTCGCGCTGACCCGCGTTCCGGCCGCCAACGCGGTCTGGGCCGAGGACCGGATCCTGCGCTTCAAGCACGCCGAGGTCGGCGTCGCGGTGGCGATCGACGGCGGCCTGTTCACCCCGGTGATCCGCCGGGCGGACGAGAAGACGCTCTCGACCATCTCCAACGAGATGAAGGACTTCGCCGCCCGCGCCCGCGCCAAGAAGCTGAAGCCCGAGGAGTACCAGGGCGGCGTCACCTCGGTGTCGAACCTCGGCATGTTCGGCATCAAGCACTTCACCGCGGTGATCAACCCGCCGCAATCGAGCATCCTGGCGGTGGGCGCGGGCGAGAAGCGCGTCGTCGTGAAGGACGGGGCGCCGGCCGTGGTCCAGGTGATGACCTGCACCCTGTCGTGCGACCACCGGGTGCTCGACGGGGCGCTCGGCGCGGAGCTGATCTCGGCCTTCAAGGGGCTGATCGAGAATCCGATGGGCATGCTGGTGTGAGGGGCGACTCTGCTATGATCGCCTGAGCGATCAAAGGAGAGTCGCGTGTCCGAAGTCACCGATCCGGTTCTGCTCGCCCTTCAACGGATGCAGAGCGACATCGCCGAGGTGAAGCGCGATGTCGCAGCGATCAAGACAACTCTGACAGGCCACACTGAGAAGCTGGAAGAACTGGAGATCTACGTCGCCTACGAGACCGGCCTCGGCACGCAGGCGAAGGCGGATCTTCAGTCGATCAAGAAGACGATCAAGGCCATGGAGCAGCGGCTGAGCGCGCTGGAGACCTCGTCCTGATCGCCGCCTCAACGACGGTGCGGTCGCGCGCCCCACAGCGGAGAGCTGAGACACGATGTCCGACACCTACGACGTCCTCATCATCGGCGCCGGGCCCGGCGGCTACGTCACGGCGATCCGGGCGGCGCAGCTCGGGTTCAAGACCGCCGTAGTCGACCGCGAGCATCTCGGCGGCATCTGCCTGAACTGGGGCTGCATCCCCACCAAGGCGCTTCTCCGCTCGGCCGAGATCTTCCACTACTTCCAGCACCCCGGCGATTACGGGCTGACGGCCGACAAGGTCGGGTTCGACACCGCGGCCATCGTGAAGCGCTCCCGCGGCGTCTCGGCCCGCCTCAATGGTGGCGTCGGCATGCTGCTCAAGAAGAACAAGGTCGACGTGATCTGGGGCGAGGCCTCGGTCGACAGCGCCGCGCAGGGCAACCAGCCCGGCAAGGTCACCGTGAAGGAGACCAAGCGCGCCGAGGCGCCGAAGGGCGCCAAGGGCGCCGGCACCTACCAGGCCAAGCACATCATCGTGGCGACCGGCGCGCGTCCGCGCGCGATCCCCGGGATCGAGCCCGACAAGAAGCTGATCTGGACCTACTATGAGGCCATGGTCCCCGAGGCGATGCCCAAGAGCCTGCTGGTGATGGGCTCGGGCGCCATCGGCATCGAGTTCGCCTCGTTCTACCGCACCATGGGTGCCGAGGTGACCGTGGTGGAGCTGCTGCCGCAGATCCTGCCCGTGGAGGATGCCGAGATCGCCGGCCTCGCCCGCAAGCGCTTCGAGAAGCAGGGGATCAAGATCCTCACCGGCGCCAAGGTGACCAAGGTCGAGAAGGGCGCCGATTCCGTCACGGCCACCATCGAGGGCGGCGACGGCAAGACCCAGCAGATAACCGCGGAGAAGCTGATCTCGGCGGTGGGCGTCGTCGGCAACATCGAGAATATCGGCCTCGAGAAGCTCGGGGTGAAGATCGACCGCGGGATCGTGGTGACGGACGGGCTCGGCCGCACCAACGTGCCCGGCCTCTACGCGATCGGCGACGTCGCCGGGCCGCCGATGCTCGCTCACAAGGCCGAGCACGAGGGCGTCATCTGCATCGAGACCATCAAGGGCCTGCACACCCACCCGATGGACAAGGCCAAGATCCCGGGCTGCACCTACTGCCAGCCGCAGATCGCCAGCGTCGGGCTCACCGAGGCCAAGGCCAAGGAGCAGGGCTTCTCGGTGAAGGTCGGCCGGTTCCCCTTCGCGGGCAACGGCAAGGCGATCGCGCTCGGCGAGCCGGACGGCCTGATCAAGACCGTGTTCGACGCCAAGACCGGCCAGCTGCTCGGCGCCCACATGGTCGGGGCCGAGGTGACCGAGCTGATCCAGGGCTACGTGGTGGCGATGAACCTCGAGAGCACCGAGGAGGAGCTGATGCACACGGTGTTCCCGCACCCGACGCTCAGCGAGATGATGCACGAGAGCGTGCTCGACGCCTACGGCAAGGTGATCCACACCTGATCGGCGTTCGACGCGGCGCGCGGGCCGGTCAGGGATCCGACCCGCGCCGCCGCCGGCCGGTCAGTGCGGACCGGTCCGCGCCGCGAGCGTCAGGCTCACGGCCTGGAACAGCAGGATCACCAGAACCGTCGCCACGCTGCCGCCGATCGGGATCAGCAGCAGGGCGACGAGCGGATCGAGCCCCCGGACGAGCAGGAGCGTGACGCAGCTGCCGATCACGGAGGCGATGGTCATCCGAAAGATGCAGCATTCGGACGGTTGCATGTGCCCTCCCATCAGGCCCCCGGCGGGAGTGTGAGGACCCGCGCCGCAATATGCAACCGGAGATAGTGCCTGGCTGAGAATCAATCCCAGATCGCGATTTCGGCGCCCGCGCGCGACTGCGCCTCAGGAGCACCCGCGATCCACGGGCTCGGCCTGGTCCGGCGACGGCACATAGGCGCACCACTCGCAGATGCCGCGTTCGGCGCCCCGTCGCGCGTTGCGCTGCGAGCAGAGCGGGCAGACGAGCAGGATCAGGCGCGAGCCGGTGCGCAGCGCCAGCCCGCGTCCCCGGAAAGTGACCTCGGTCGCCGCGTCGCCCGAAGCGCGGTCGCGGGCGCTCACGGGGTGTCCCTGCCGCCGTGCGGGCGGCGCACCGGTGCTCGCGTGGTCTCTGTTGCCATGGCGATGCCGCCCCCCAGCGTTCCTGCCAAGTTGTCGCTGGGTATAAGCGGCGAGGCGGCGAATGGCTCCGCTTGTGCAAGTGGATCGGCGGGATGCGCGCGGGTCGAAAGGCCCGTATGACGGGCTGCGCCCCCGCCTCGCTCCGGCGCGGCCCCGGGCGGATGCTACCCGGACGACGATGCAGGCAACGATGCAGGCGACCATGCACGACACGCAGCACGGCGAATCCGGCGCGGCCGCCGGCGATCTTCCAACCTTCGCCGATGTGGCCCGCGCCGCCGAGCGGATCGCCGGGGCCGCGCACCGCACCCCGGTGCTGACCTCCCGCACGGCCGACGCGATGACCGGCGGCCGCCTGTTCTTCAAGGCGGAGAACCTGCAGCGGGCCGGCGCCTTCAAGTTCCGCGGCGCCTACAACGCGATCAGCGCGCTGCCGGAGGCGGCCCGCACCCGCGGGATCATCACGTACTCCTCGGGCAACCACGCCCAGGCGATCGCCCTGGCGAGCCGGCTGCTCGGAGCGCCCGCCACCATCATCATGCCGGGCGACGCCCCCGCGGCGAAGATCGCCGCCACCCGCGGCTACGGCGCCGAGGTGGTCCTGTACGACCGCTACACCCAGGATCGCGAGGCCCTGGGCCGCGAGATCGCCGAGGCCCGCGGCCTGACGCTGATCCCGCCCTTCAACCATCCCGACGTCATCGCCGGGCAGGGGACGCTGGCGCAGGAGCTGATCGAGACGGTCGGTCCCCTCGACGTGCTGGTGGCCTGCCTCGGCGGCGGCGGCCAGCTCGCGGGCTGCGCCCTCGCCGCCGCGGAGCTGTCGCCGGGGTGCCGGGTGATCGGCGTCGAGCCGGAGGCGGGCGATGACGGGCAGCGTTCGTTCCGCGAGGGCCGGATCGTCACGATCCCGGTGCCCCGCACCATCGCCGACGGGGCGCAGTCGACAGCCCTGGGCGACCTGACCTTCGCGATCATCCGCGCGCGGGTGTCCGACATCCTCACCGTCACCGACGCGCAGCTCGTCGAGGCCATGCGGTTCTTCGCCAGCCGGATGAAGCTCGTGGTCGAGCCGACCGGCTGCCTCGCGGCGGCGGCGGTGCTGAGCGGCCTCGTGGACGTGAAGGACAAGCGCGTCGGCGTGGTGATCAGCGGCGGCAACGTCGACCTCGGGGCCTTCGCGCGACTGACCGGCGAGACCGCCTGAGGGCGCTCCCGCGCGGCGAATGCCGGGCCGGTGTGACCCCGCCGCGGTGGACCGGCCCCGGGCCAATGCTTATCTTGTACGCGTCAGAATGCGCGTCCCCGGGCCTTGAACCCGGATGGGCGGGAGGGTGACGATGTCCGCTGGTTTCAAGGTTCTCTCGCTGACCGATCGCGCCGCCGATCGGATCAAGGCGATCATGGCGGAGGCCGACCGGCCGATCGCCGGGCTGCGCGTCGGCGTCCGGAACGGCGGTTGCGCCGGGATGTCCTACACGATGGAATATGCCGAGGCGGCCAAGCCCGGCGAGGACGTGGTCGAGGATCGCGGCGTGCGCGTGTTCGTCGATCCGAAGGCGGTGCTGTTCCTGCTCGGCACCGAGATGGACTTCACCACCAACAAGCTGGCCTCGCAGTTCGTGTTCAATAACCCGAACCAGACCTCGGCCTGCGGCTGCGGCGAATCGGTGGCGATCACGCCGGTCTCGGCTGACCGCCTGCCCGCGCAGGCCTGACCGGTCCGCACCCGCCGTCGCGGGCGGCGCGCGTCGCCGGACGTCGACGCGGCCGGGGCCGGCTCTAGGCCACCTGCATCAGCGACTCGGCGGCGTCGTCCAAGAAGCGGTTCCGGCCGGCGCGCTTCGCCGCGAACATGCACAGGTCGGCCCGCTCCATCAGCGAGGCGGGCGTGTCGCCCGGGCGCAGCACCGCGACGCCCAGCGAGATGGTGACCTTGCCGAGCGACTCGCCGGTCGAGCGCTTGACCAGCTCGCGCCCCATGACGCTGGCGCGGACCGTCTCGGCCACCTGCTTGGCCACCGTCCGGTCGACCCCGGGCAGGATGATGCCGAACTCCTCGCCGCCGAACCGGGCGAGCTGCGCCTGCTTGCCGGCGTTCTCGCGCATCACGATCGCCACGAGCCGCAGGACCTGATCGCCCGTGAGGTGACCGTACAGGTCGTTGAAGCGCTTGAAGAAGTCGATGTCGAGGATGATCAGGCTCATGGGCGTGCTGCGCGCCCGGGCCGTCTCCATCGACGCTTTCAGCGTCTCCTCGAAATGCTTGCGGTTGGCGAGCCCCGTCAGGGCGTCGGTCAGGCTCTCGCGCCGGGTCGCCTCAAGCTTCTCGCGCAGGGTCTCGATCTCGCTGCGGGTCTCGCGCATGCGGGCTTCGAGGATCCGGTTGTTGGCGGCGACCTCCCGCGTCGTGGCGGCCAGGGTCGCGACGATCTCGCCGAACCGCGCCCGGCTCGGGACGCCCTGGGAGAGGTCCTGGGCGACCGCGCGCAGCGACTCGCTGTACTGCGCCGTCGAGCCCAGGGAGAGGTCCAGGATCTCGGTGACGGCCGCGATCTCGCTGAGGACGATGCGGCTGACGTCGTCGGTGGTGCTCGCGAGGCGGCGCCCGTCGAGATAGGTCTCGTGCAGGTCGTCGATGTCGCCCTCGGTGAGGCAGCCGTTCTGCGTGGTGAGACGCTTCACGGCGTCGGCGAGGAGCGGTAGCTCCCCCGAGACGTAGGCGTACCAGACGGCGTAGGCGCGCGGCGTCGCGGAGGGCCCGTAGTCGCGAATCAGGTCGTGGCTGCGCTTCGCCAACGCGAAGCTGCGATCGCGATCCGAATAGGTCTCCTGGCTCATCCGTATCCCGCGGTCCGGGGCGACCGACGCGCCTGCGTCGTTGCCCTGACCCAATATACGGCTGCCTGGTAGCCGGACAGTTAAGCCAGAACAGACGTCTGTTACTTATCCTTCTTGGCCAAGACTGGTCGAAGCAGGAACGCCGGAACGTGCGAGCCGAGGCCGACGGGCGTGTCTCCGTCCGCGTCGATCCGGCGCCCGCGCTCCTCGCGCGCGGACTCGCCGCCGCGGCCTGAGGCGCGGCCCGACGCGCGCGGCTCCGGCCGGTTCTCCGGACGGTTCTCGGGGCGGCTCTCAGAGCGGCTCTCGGGACGATCGTCCGGGCGGCCCTCCGCGCGCGCCGCGCCGCGGCCGCCGCGCGACCGGGTCGGACGCTCGCGGACCTCCTCGGTCTCGCTCGCGCTCCGGGCGCTCTTCTCGACGACGGCCTTGTCGGCGCCCCTGTCGGCGCCCCTGTCGCTGCCGCTCTTGTCGCCGCTCCGTCCACCGCTCTTGGCGGAGCGGCCGCCCCGACGCCCGTCGCTCGACCGGCCGCGGTGGCGCGTGCCGGTATCGCCGGACGCGTCGGCCACGCTGGTCAGGTCGCCGTCCAGCCAGGGGATCGGCTGGCCGATCAGCGCCTCAATGGCGCCGAGGGAGCGCGTGTCGTCGGGGGCGACCAGCGTGTAGGCCGTGCCGCTGCGGCCGGCGCGGCCGGTGCGGCCGATCCGGTGGACGTAATCCTCCGGGTGATGCGGCACGTCGAAGTTGAAGACGTGGCTGACGGCCGGGATGTCGAGGCCGCGCGCGGCCACGTCGCTGGCGACCAGCAGGGCGGTGTCGCCGTTGCGGAACCCGTCGAGGGCCGTCGTGCGGGCGCGCTGGTCCATGTCGCCGTGGAGCGCCGCGGCGTCGAAGCCGTGGCTGACCAGGGACTTCTGCAGCAGCGCGACGTCGCGCTTGCGGTTGCAGAAGATGATCCCGTTCTTCAGCTCGCCCTCGCCGCGGATCAGGGTGCGCAGGCGCTCGCGCTTGGCGTGCCCCTCGGCGCCGGTGGCGACGAGCCGCTGGGTGATCGTGGTCGCCGTAGAGGCGGGCCGGGCCACCTCGACCCGCTGCGGGTTGTGCAGGAACATGTCCGCCAGCCGCTCGATCTCCGGCGGCATGGTCGCCGAGAAGAACAGGGTCTGCCGGGTGAACGGCACCATCTTCACGATGCGCTCGATGTCGGGGATGAACCCCATGTCGAGCATGCGGTCGGCCTCGTCGATGACCAGGAGCTCGACGCCGGTGAGCAGCAGCTTGCCGCGCTCGAAATGGTCGAGCAGGCGGCCGGGCGTCGCGATCAGCACGTCGGTGCCGCGCATCAGCTTGGCGTCCTGATCGGCGAAGGAGACGCCGCCGATGATCAGCGCCACGTTGAGCTTGTGGTTCGTCCCGTAGCGGTCGAAGTTCTCGACCACCTGGGCGGCCAGCTCGCGGGTCGGCTCCAGGATCAGCGTGCGCGGCATCCGCGCGCGGGCGCGGCCGTTCTCCAGCAGCGTCAGCATCGGCAGCGTGAAGGCTGCGGTCTTGCCGGTGCCGGTCTGGGCGATCCCGAGGACGTCGCGGCGCGCCAGCACGTGGGGGATGGCCTCGGCCTGGATCGGCGTCGGCTCGGTGTAACCCGCCGCTTCGACGGCGTTCAGGACTTTCTCGCTCAGTCCCAGGTCGGAAAAAGGCATCTGCGTTCAGGAACCGTTGCGCGCCCGGCCGGCGCGAAGGACACCGTCGCGGCAACGGCTGGGAAAGGCTCGCGCGGGGCGCTCGGACGCTCCCGGGGCCGCGGGGCGCATGCTCCCTGTCAGTTAGGGCCTTGCCGCGACTTGTCAATCTCGCAATGGCGACAGCGCGGGTCGGCGCACAGGGGATCGGTCGCGCGAAGGGTCGCCGATCAGGGCCGGAGACGGTCGCCCGCGGGCGCGACGCAGGGGTCCAGGCGGGTGGTGCGGGCGGAACGCGCCGCCGCGATGGCGCCGGTCGTCTCGGGCTCGGCCATCGGCGCGAGCGCCGCGGTCGCGAGGGCGGTCCCGGGCGTCGGCGCGTCGGGCCGGCTCAGCCGCGCGAGCTGGTAGGCGCCGATCACCGCGACGATCCCGACTAGGCCCGCCACGCGCAGTGTCCAGGGCAGGGGGCCCGCGGCCCGCCTCGGCTCGGCGCGCGCCACCCGCGCGCCGGTCGAGCCGGTCTGCGAGCCGGTCTGCGGGCCGGCCAGCGCGCCGGGCGCGGCCTCGCCTGTCCGGCGCTTGCCGAAGGTCGTCCGGCTCCGTTCGTCGGGGCTCTGCATGGACAGCGGTCTCCGCCGGCGGGGGACCGAATTCGGTTCGATGCGCGACAGGCGCTCGGGAACGGGCCCGCGAGCGACGGACCATCGGGCAACAGGGTTAATCGATCGCTTACGCGCGCGAATCATTCTCGTCGAAGTTGTGCCGGAATAAAACGTCCGCCGCCGACCGCTCCTGCAGAGACGACGCGCGATGTCGCCGGCACCGCGCCGGCCGCCGCCAATATGCGCGGCGCGCAACGCAGCTAGTCTTCGCGGCCTCTGCAGCTCTCCTCGCTCTGGAAGAGCGCGCGACCGGGCCGTCTGCTGTCGGGCAGGGCCGGCTAGTCTTCATCTTTCGTTGACCGGATGCCCCTAACCTGAAGAGGCTTGTTGCAGGAAAGCGACAGACCCGCCATCCGAGAGCGCCTAGAAGGCTGCCGGCTCAAGCTAACCCCAGGACCGAACACCACCATGAAGAAGCTTCTCCTCGCATCCACCGTCCTCGCCGGCATGACCGCCGCGGCGTCCGCCGCCGACCTTCCGCGCCGCGCGGCGCCGCCGCCGGTGTTCACGCCGGTGCCGGTGTTCACCTGGACCGGCTTCTACATCGGTGTGAACGCCGGCTACGGCTTCGACGCCAACAGCCGCAACACCACCAGCTACGCCCTGCCCGGCGGCTCGCTGATCAACTCCCCCGGCACCGCCGGCGTCGTCAGCGTCAACAACCGCAACAACAACGACGGCTTCTCGGGCGGCGCCCAGATCGGCTACAACTACCAGTTCACCCCGGGCTCCGGCATCGTCATCGGCTTCGAGGCCGACGCCCAGTACGTCGACTTCGCCCGCCGCGCCAACGCCACCCAGAACTACAGCTTCCTCGGCTTCCCCGGCGTCGCCTTCTCCAACCCGCCCGCCT
>NZ_JBKFBI010000049.1:0-37423 GCF_053346095.1 Methylobacterium sp. A52T
CCCCCCGGGGTGGGGGGGCGTGGGGCCCGGGGGCCCGGGAACGTCGAGGGCTCACTCGGCCGGCTGGAGGGCCGGCGCGGGCGCGAGCGGCGCCATGGTCTGGCCGGACAGGGCCGCGGCAAGCTTGGCCTCGTCGACCTCGTTCTCCCAGCGCGCCACCACGATGCAGGCCACCGCGTTGCCGATGAAGTTGGTCAGCGCGCGGCACTCCGACATGAAGCGGTCGACGCCGAGGATCAGCGCCATGCCGACCACCGGCACGGAGGGCACCACGGCGAGCGTCGCCGCCAGGGTGATGAAGCCCGAGCCGGTGACGCCGGCGGCGCCCTTGGACGACAGCATGGCGACGAGCAGCAGCAGCGCCTGCTCACCGTAGCTCAGCGGCGTGTCGGTCGCCTGCGCGATGAACAGCGCCGCCATGGTCATGTAGATGTTGGTGCCGTCGAGGTTGAACGAGTAGCCCGTGGGCACCACGAGGCCGACGACCGGCTTCGAGCAGCCGGCCCGCTCCATCTTCTCCAGCAGCGAGGGCAGTGCCGACTCGGAGGACGACGTGCCGAGCACGAGGAGCAGCTCTTCCTTGATGTAACGGATGAGCTTGATGATCGAGAAGCCGTTGTAGCGGGCGACCGCCCCGAGAACGACCAGCACGAAGATCGCCGACGTCAGGTAGAAGGCGCCGACGAGGTAGGCGAGGTTGGCGAGCGAGCTGATCCCGTACTTGCCGATCGTGAACGCCATCGCGCCGAAGGCGCCGATCGGGGCGACCTCCATGATGATGTTGACGACGCCGAAGATCGCCTCGGACAGGACCTTGATGATGTCGAGCACCGGCTTGCCGCGGTCGCCCAGGAAGGCGAGGCCGAAGCCGAACAGCACCGAGAAGAACAGCACCTGCAGGATCTCACCGCCCGCGAAGGCGCCGACCGCCGTCGTGGGGATGATGTTCATCAGGAAGTCGACGATGCTCTGCTCCTTCGCCTTGCCGGCGTAGGTGGCGACCGCCTTCGGATCGAGCGACTTCGGATCGATGTGCAGGCCGTTGCCCGGCTGGAGCACGTTGGCGACGACGAGGCCGACGATCAGCGCCAGCGTCGAGAACGTTAGGAAGTAGATCAGCGCCTTGCCGCCGACCCGACCGACCTTCTCGAGGTTGGTCATCCCGGCGATGCCGGAGACGACGGTCAGGAAGATCACCGGGGCGATGATCATCTTGACGAGCTTGATGAAGGCGTCGCCCAGCGGCTTCAACTCGGCGCCGAGCTGCGGGTAGAAATGGCCGAGCAGGATGCCGATCGCGACGGCGACCAGGACCTGGAAGTACAGGGTCCGGTACAGCGGCTTCGATTTGGCGGGCGGATGCGGGGCGGTGAGTGGTGACGGTACGGCAGCCATCGGGCGTTCTCCCTGTCGTAGGTTTCGGGTGGGGCGGCTCGCGTCGGGGTGTCCCGGCGGTGTCCGCGCTTGCTGTTGGCCTTCCGGCGCGCAGCCGTTCTCTGACGACATGGCTGCGTTTCGTGACGAGAATGGCAACCGGCATGCCAATTGACCGACGGCCGCTACATTTCTTTAACCACCTGCTGGAGATAGCTTTTTTTCAGCAGGCTCCCGGCGGGGCGGCGGGTGGTCTTGCGGATTCCCGCACGCCGCCGGCCGGAACGGTCCGGATCTCCGCACCGGCCCTCGGCCGGTGAGCGGGCACCCGCCCTCCGGCGACCGCCCCCCATCGCGCCGGGGTGTCGCCGTCGTGGTCGGGCTCTGCGCGATCCTCGTGACGGCGTGGCTCGCCGGGCGCGCCGCGGAGCGCTGGGCCCTCTCGGACCTGCGGCGCGGCGCCCGCTCGGCGATCGGCCTCCAGGTCGGCGTCCTGCTCGCGGAGATGCAGAAGCAGGCGTCCCTGCCGCTGGCGCTCGCGGCCGACCCCGAGGTCGCCGCCGCGGTCGGTCCCGATCCCGGGCGCGACCTCCTGGACCGCGTCGACCGGCGGCTCGCCCAGGTCGCCGCCGCCACCGGTTCGGCGGTCATCTACATCATCCGCGCCGACGGACTCACGGTCGCGGCGAGCAACGCGGGCGAGGATCGCAGCTTCGTCGGCCGGGACTACGGGTTCCGCCCCTATTTCAAGCAGGCCCTGGCCGGCGGGGCCGGCTCCCAGTTCGCCCTCGGCACAGTCAGCGGCCGGCCGGGCCTGTACCTCGCGCGCCGGATCGGGGCCGGGAGCGGGGTCGTCGTGGTGAAGGTCGAGTTCGACGCCGTCGAATCGGCGTGGCGGGCCGCCCGCGAGGTCACCTTCGTCACCGACGCCCGGGGCATCGTCCTCGTCACCAGCGAGCCGGGCTGGCGCTTCGACACGCTCAACGCCGTCGACGCGGCCGAGCGCGCCCGGATCGAGGCCGGACAGGAATTCGGCACCGCCCGCCTGGAGCGCCTGCCGCTCCATCCGGTCGCGGGCGAGCCGGACGTGGTGCGGGTCGGGCGCGGGTCGCTGCCGGCCTGGAGCGCGATCCTGTCGCAGGCGCCCGTACCGGGCACGGACTGGCAGCTGCGGACGCTGACGCCGCTCGGCACCGCCGTCGAGCGGGAACGCCTGCAGGCCTGGATCATCGCGGCCCTCGTCACGGCATTCGCCGGCTACGGGATCTTCGCGCTCACCGATCGCGGCCGCCGGACCCGGGCGCGGCTCGCCGAGGCCGCGGCGCGCCGGGCGGAGCTGGAATCGAGCGTCGAGGCGCGGACGCGGGCGCTGCGGGAGACCAATGCCCAGCTGCGCGCCGAGATCGCGGAGCGGCAGCGCGCCGAGGCCGAGCGCGAGCGCCTCGGCCGCGAACTGGCGCAGGCCGGCCGGCTCGCGGCGCTGGGCCAGTTCGCGGCCAGCATGGCCCACGAGATCAACCAGCCGCTGGCGGCGATCCGCTCCTACGCGGACAATGCCGCGATCCTGATCCGCCGCGGGCGGGGCGAGGACGCGGCCGAGAATGCCGCCGCCATCGGGCGGCTCACCGACCGCATCGCCGGCCTCACCCGGCAACTCAAGGGCTTCGCCCGCCGCGCCTCGCCGCGGCGGGAACCGGTTTCCCTGCGTGAGGTGGTGGCGAACGCGCTGGAGCTCGTGGCGGCGCGCGCCGCCGCGCTGCACGTCCCGCTGGAGGCCGACCGGCCCGCCCCGGATCTGCGCGTCCTCGGGGACGGCCCGCGGCTGGAGCAGGTCCTGGTCAACCTGCTGCAGAACGCCGTCGACGCCGTGGCGGGTCGCGACGGGGCCCGCGTCAGCCTGCACCTCGTCGAGGGCGACGAGCGCGTCGCGATCGAGGTGACCGATACCGGGCCCGGGATCCCCGCGGAGCTGCGCGGCCAGATCTTCGACGCCTTCTTCACGACCAAGGCGGACGGCCTCGGCCTGGGCCTCGCCATATCCCGCGGGATCGTGGAGGATTGCGGCGGGAACCTGATCCTGGCCGGCGGCGACGGCGCCGGGACGGTCTTCCGGATGGAGATGATCCGGGCGGCGGACGCGGTCCCGAACGTGGGCAAGCCCGTGGGAGCGACACCGTGAGCGGACCGGCGGACGCGCAGGCGGGGACCGAGCGCGTCGTCTTCATCGACGACGAGGCCGACGTGCGCCGGGCCAACGGCCAGAGCCTGGAGCTCGAAGGCTTCGCCGTCGAGGCCTTCGCGGCCGCCGAGCCGGCGCTCGCGGCGATCCTGGCCGCGCCGCCCGGCGTGGTGGTCACCGACGTGCGGCTGCCGGGGCTCGACGGCGTCGCCCTCCTGACGCGGCTGCGCCGGGTCGACCCCGACCTGCCGGTCATCCTGATCACCGGCCACGGGGACATCCGCATGGCGGTGGCCGCCATGCAGGACGGGGCCTACGACTTCCTGGCCAAGCCCTATCCCGCCGAGGCGCTCGTCGTGTCCGTGCGCCGGGCGCTGGAGCGGCGGCGGCTGGTGATCGAGAACCGGGCGCTGCGGGCGCGGCTGGACGCGGCGATCGAGGAGGATCCGGCTTTCCTCGGGACCTCCCCGGAGATCGTGGGCCTGCGCGCCCTGGTGCGCGAGGTGGCGCAGGCCGACGTCGACGTGCTGGTGTTCGGCGAGACCGGGTCCGGCAAGGAGGTCGTGGCCGGCGCCCTGCACCGGTGGAGCCGCCGCGCGGAGCGGAACCTCGTGGCCATGAATTGCGGGGCGCTGCCCGACAGCGTGGTCGAGAGCGAGCTGTTCGGCCACGAGGCCGGCGCCTTCACCGGAGCCCTCAAGCGCCGGGTCGGCCGCATCGAGCACGCGCAGGGCGGCACGCTCTTCCTCGACGAGATCGAGAGCATGCCGCTGCCGCTGCAGGTCAAGCTCCTCCGCGTCCTCCAGGAGCGCACCGTGGAACCGCTCGGCACCAACGAGGTGCGCCCGGTCGACATGCGCGTGGTCGCCGCCACGAAGGTCGATCTCGGGCAGGCGGCCGCGCAGGGCACCTTCCGCGACGACCTCTATCACCGGCTCAACGTCATCACGATCGCGATCCCGCCCCTGCGCGACCGCGGGGAGGACGTGCTGCTGCTGTTCCAGCACTTCCTGCGCCGCGCCGCGGAGAAGTTCGGGCGCCCGGTGCCGCCCGTCACGCCGGCGATCCGCGAGCACCTGCGCCGCCACGCCTGGCCCGGCAACGTCCGCGAGCTCGGCCACTTCGCCGAGCGCTGCGCGCTGGGCCTCGCGGCGGCGGCGCAGCCCGCCGCCGAGAGGGCCGCCGCCAGCCTCACCGATCAGGTCGATCGGTTCGAGCGGCAGCTGATCCGCGACGAGCTGATCATGGCCGGCGGCGATGTCCGCGCCGCCGCGGAAGCCCTCGGCCTGCCGCGCAAGACCCTCTACGACAAGATGGCCCGGCACGGTCTGACCCCGGGCGACTACCGCTAGGGCCGTCCCCGGCCCGTCCCGAGCCACCGGCGGTCCCGGCGCGATCACGGGAGCGCCGCGACGGCGGCATGCCGAAAAGGGGTACGCGGGCCGGTGCGGAAACTGCTTAGCGTGGCGGACGGATCACCCGCCGAGCCGCCCATGCCCCGCTTCTTCATCGACCTGCACGACGGAACCGAACTCGTCCGCGACAAGGACGGCTACGAACTGCCCGGTCTCGAAGCCGCCCGGTCGCAGGCCGTGAAGATCATGACGCGGATCGCGCAGGGGCTCTCCGACCGGCCCGGGCGCCAGGATTACATCGCGGCGGTCCGCGACGACACGGGCGTGGTGCGGATGCGCTTCCGCGTGTCGCTCGATGCCGGCCCCGTCGGCTGACGGGCCGCGACGCCGAGCGACCCCGGCGCGCGCGGCCCGGCAAGTCCACCTGGCGTTCGCGTCGATTTGGCGTACGCTGGCGTCCCCTAGCCGAGGAGGGACGACATGGGTCTGATCGCCTTCATCCTGATTGGTGGCCCCTGGGTGGCAGCGACGGCGTGGCTCTGGCACCAGGCAGGCGGCGCGGAGGCGTGGCGAAACGCCGTCCACGGCACCGCGCCCGGCAGGCAGTGACGCGGCCCGCGCCCACCTTACGCCTCCGACGCTCCTGACGGGCGGGCTCTCCGGATCCGGTCCGCGGCATCACCGCCGGCACGGCCGGGGCGGCCACGCTGTCGACCGCGCTGCGAGCCGGGGCGAGATCGCGTCCCGCGCTGCGCGGCGGCTCAGAGCCGGCTCGGCGCTCGGACGCCCGCGCCCGACACCCCGATCACGCTCCCGCTGCTGGAACGGGCCGCCGTGCCACCGTCCAGTCCCCGAACGAGCAAGCTCAGCGCCAGGAGGACGAGGAGAAGGCCCGCGGCCTTGTTCATCCGATTCAGAACCCGGCTGGTCACGCAGCGCCGGAACAGGGACACCCCGGTGTTGAGCACCACCCACCAGCCGAACGAGCCGACGAAGACACCGGCCGCCAGAACCGGGAACGGCGCCGTCCCGCGCTCGAGGAAGGCCGGCATCGCGGCCAGGAACAGCACGGGGGTGACCGGATTCGTCAGGGCCAGCACGACCGCGCTGCCGTAGCTCACCGCCAGGGTGTCGCGGCACGCGCGGCCCTCCTGCAGCACCGAGACGCTGCGAAGCACCCGGACCGCGAGCGCGAGCAGCACCGCGCCCGAGATCAGGGAGAGAACGGCGCCGTTCGACCACACCGCGGCGAGCTCCGCGCCCCAGCGCATGACGAGACTCCCGTATGTCAGGTGCACGGTGGCGACACCGAGCCCAGTGGCGAGGCCGGTCGACAGGCCGCCTGACAGCGTTCGCTGAACGCACAGCAGGCTCGTCGGCCCGATGGGCGCGGCGATGGACAGACCGAGACTCGCGCCGGTGAGCAGTGCCGTGGCGACGACGCTCATGGCACCGGGGGTCCGGTCAGTCGTCTTCCGCGCGGTCGAGGGGCGAGGCGGCCGCCCGGGACTCCGCGGCCGGCTTGTCGGTGCCCGGGCACCCGATGTGATCGCGCTCCACGGCGGACGACGCTTGGGCACACGCGATGTCCGGCATGTCGTTCAGCTCGTCGGCCCGGGCGCCGACGCAGAACAAGACGACCACGGCGGTGGCGACGACTGTTTTCATGGCTGTTCCTCCCTCGCGTCGACACACTAGGGAGGGCCGAAACCCTGGCATCCTCTGTTCGGCGGATGGCGCCGCCGGCGCCGCGCCGCGCTCGCCGCCGGCGTCCCGGTCGGGCGACAAAGCACCGTAACGCCAGGCATTTACACCGCCGCGCCGGCGGCCCGGGCGGCCGTGTCGACGCCGCGAGTCCGGGGCCGGGGGGCGGTGAATCCGTCGGAACGGCCCCCGGCGCACCGTCCCTCGCGGACGGCATCCTCTGTTTGAAGGATGCAACTGCCGGTTTTGGACTGGTATTGGTATTACCGCGGTCAGAGGAATCGTCGCGGGACGTGCCAATGCGGGAAGCGCTTATCGACCGGATCTACGAGGCTGCGGGCACGCCGGAACTCTGGCCCGACGTCCTCCAGTCAATCGGCGATATGGCGAACTCGGACGGCGCCGTGCTCACGGTGCTCCCGCCGGTCGGGACCTCCCGCTGGATCGCCTCGCCGGCCCTGGAGCAGCGCCTCGGCCATCACACCGGCGCGGGGCGCAGCAGCGGTCGGATGGCGCCGTGGCGCACCGACGCCCAGGCGGGCTTCACGCGCGACGTCGATCTCGTGCCGGCCTCTTACGAAGGCTGGCCCCGCGAAGGCGACAGGCCGTTCTGGCAGGTGGGCACAACGATCCCCCTCTCGACAGGCGACATCGCGATCGTGACCGCCGAACGGCGGGCTCAGACCGGCCCCCATGAGGCCTCCGTCCTGCCCGGACTGGACGCCTTGCGGCCCCACCTCGTGCGCGCCTGCGAGCTCAGCGCCCAGTTCAGCTGCGAGCGCGGCCGCGTCACGACCGCGACGCTCAGTCAGATCGGACTCCCCGCCGCCGTTCTGTCGGCCTCGGGGCGGGTGCTGACCATGAATGCCCGTCTGCAGGAGCGGGAGGAGGTCCTGCCCCCCGGCCAGCACGGCGGCCAGCTCTTCAAGAGCCTGATCAACAGCAAGCTGCTGCAGGACGCGATCGGCAACGTCGTCGGCGGCCGGCGCGCGGCGCAGACGATGCCGGTGCGCAGCTACTCCGATCACCGTCCTCAGATCGCTCATATCATGCGCCTGAAGCAGCGCCCCGGCGACGTCTTCGGCGCCTCGGCGGTGCTCCTCGTTCTCGTGCATGTCGGCGCGCGGGCGGTTCCGGACGACGGCCTGCTGAACATGCTGTTCGACCTGACGCCGGCGGAGGCGCGGTTGCTCCAGGCGCTCGCCGGAGGCTCGCGTCTGCAGAGCTACGCCGAGAGCGTCGGCGTCCAGACAAGCACCGTCCGCACCCAGCTCAACTCGATCTTCAACAAGACCGGGACGAAGCGGCAGGCCGACTTGCTGAGCATCGTCACGTCGCTCGCCCTCTTCAGCGGGCAGACGACGAAGCGCCTGGGCGCGGCGTGAATCACGTGTCGGCGTCGCGCAGGAAGGCGGCCAACACCTGCGCGGTCGGAAAGGCGTCGAAGGCCCCGAACTGGCAGGTCGTCAGCGCACCGCAGGCCGCGGCCTGCCGCAGGGTCGCGTCGAGGGGCTCGCCCGCGAGCAGGCCCGCGATCAGCCCGGCCGTGAACGCGTCCCCCGCGCCGACCGTGTCGACCGCCGCTACCGCGAAGGCCGGCTGGCGTAGGGGGGGCAGTCCAGGACGGAACGCCACCGCGCCGCGCTCTCCCAGGGTCACGACCAGCAGTTCGAGGCCTCCGGAGAGCAGGGCGGCGATCGCCGGCGTCGCGGCCGTGGCGTCCGCGATGGCGTCGGGAGTTCCGAGGCCGAGATCGGCGGCCTCGACCGCATTGACGACGAGGATCGCGGTATCGGCCAGGATTGCCGGGTCGATGGCGCGCATCGGGGAAGGATTCAGCAGCGTGGGGATGCCCGCCTGCCGAGCGAGCGCGAACGCCGCTCGGATCGAGGCGTCCGGCGATTCGAACGTCGCCGCCACGAGGTCCGCTCGCTCGAGCCGGGCGGCGACGGCTCGGACGTCCTCCGCGCCGAGGGCGAGGTTGGCCCCGAGGCAGACCGCGAGACAGTTCTCGCCGGCCGCGTCGACGAACGCGACGCCGGCGCCCGTCGAGCCGGCATGCGGCACCAGCATGTCCTCGGAGAATCCGACCCGCGCGAAGGTGGCGCGGACCATAGGGGAGAAGACGTCCGTGCCGACGGCGAAGAGTCCGTCCACACCGACGCCGAGCTGGTGCGCGGCGAGCGCGAGGTTGAAGCCCTTGCCGCCAGGCTCGGCGAGGAAGGCCAAGCCGTCGAGGGACTCGCCCGCCTGCGGCAGCCGCGCGACCTTGACCGAGCAGGCGATCACGAAGCTTCCGACGACGAAGAGGCGCATGGAGCGCTCCGAACCTGTACAATGCGAATAGCTGTACCGGAGGCCGATCGGACGTGCGCCCCAAAAATCGGACGAGCAAGGGTGATGTCGAGGCGGACCTCGCGGAGGGCGAGCGTCCCTCGGTGCTCTCTCTCCTCCGCCTGCGCGCCGACACAGCGATGCCGCTGTACCGGCAGATCGAGGGTCAGCTTCGCGAACTGATCCTGTCGGGCTCGCTGCCGCCGGGCGTCACCTTGCCGGCCGAGCGCCAGCTCGCCGACAGCCTCGGGGTCAGCCGCGTGACGGTCCAACGCGCCTATGCCGAGCTCAGCGACAACGAGCTGCTCGTCCCGCGCGGGCGCTGCGGCTTCCTCGTGCGCCGTCCCCCCGAGCCCGTGCGCCCGGGTATGGACCGGCTCAAGGGCTTCACGGAGGAGATGCGGGAGCTGGGGAAGATCCCATCCTCGCGCATCCTCGATCGGGCGGTCACCGAGGACCGCTCGATCGCGTCGATCTTCGGTCTGCCCTCGACGGCCCCGTTCCTGCGGCTGACGCGCATTCGCTCCGGCGACGGCGTGCCGATGTCGCGCGAGGTCGCCTGGTACAACATCCGCGCCGTGCCCGCCCTCGAGACCGGCGACCTCTCCGGTTCCGTCTACGCCTTCCTGAGCGCGCACCCGGGCGGCCGCCTCGTGCGCTGCGAGCAGACGGTGGAGGCGACCATGCCGACGGCGGACGAGTGCGAGATCTTCGCCTTCGAGCAGCCGCTCCCGTGCCTGCTGATCAAGCGCCACAGCTACAATCAGGACTCGGTGATGATCGAGTACGTGGAAGGCCTGTTCCGAGGCGATGCCTATCGCTATCGGCTGAATCTGCGCGCGTAGTATTCCCGGCTGACCGAACTGGACTTGCTTCCGTATGGTGCGTGCGACGGGCTGGGCGATGCCCCGCTCGAACCGCTTCCGGTCCGCCACGGGGACCCGCCTCCTCCAGGAAGAGAACTCTCCACTCTCGCCGGGCAAGTCGATTCCGCCGAGGCCACCGTCCGTCGCCCACCGCCGCGACGGCACCGGAACGACGGCCGAGCTTCGCGCTTGTATCGGTCGAGAACGCCCCGATGCCTCGCGTGGAACAGCGAGACGCGCCGTGGTACACCTGATGCCTCGCGAGCGATCAGCCGGCGCAGCCAGCCATCGCGCTTCGGTCCGGAGCACACGATGAGCGAGTCCTCGACGGCGCCGACCCTGGCGACCCTGGCCACAGCCCGGGCCGGCCGGACGCAGCGCCGGCTCGCGGTCGCCGTCAGCCTCCTGTTCGGGGCCGTCACCCTCGCGCTGCTGCCGTTCGCCAACCGCCCGATGCCGCCGATGCCGGGCTTCGTGCCCGTGTACCAATCGGCGCTGATCGTGGTCTACGGCCTGACCACGTACCTGTTCCTCACGCAGTACCGCCGCATCGGCTCGGTGCCGCTGCTCGTGCTCGGGGCCGGCAGCCTCTACGTGACGCTGATCGTCTTCCTGCAGATGCTGTCGTTCCCGAACGTCCTCGCGCAGGGTCGGCTCCTCGGCGAGGGGCCGGACACCACGACGTGGCTCTGGACCTTCTGGCATCTCGGGCCGCCGCTCTTCGCGCTGCCCTACGCGCTCCTGGAGGGCGACGAGCGCCCGCCGCAGGCCCCGCGCGGACAGGCCGGACGGATCGGCTGGGCCACCGTCGCCGGGACCGTCGCGGCCGCCGCGCTCACCGGCGTGGTGGCCGTCCGCTACGTCCACCTCCTGCCGAAATGCGTGGAGGGCGACGATTACTGGCTGCTCACCACCTCCGGCATCGGGCCGGGCGTGGTCGCCCTGACCGTCATCGCGCTGGCCGTGCTGTGGTGGAAGACCCGCCTGCGGACCGTGCTCCAGCTCTGGCTGGCCGTGTCGCTTCTGCTGCTCGTCTTCGACAACATGGTCACGCTTCCGGGCGCCGCCCGCGGCACGGTCGGATGGTTCGCGGGCCGGATGGAAGCCCTCGTGGCCGGCTTCATCCTGCTCGGCGTGTACCTGCGCGAGGTCGACTTCCTGTACGCCCAGGCCGCGGCCGCCGCCGAGGACCGGGAGGCCCGGCGGGCGGAGCTGCAGCGTGCCCGCGACAACCTCGCCCTGGCTCTGGAAGCGGCCGAGATGGGCGACTGGGAGCTCGACCTCCGTGGCAACACCGCGCGCCGGTCGCCGAGGCACGACGCGATCTTCGGCCACAGCGCTCCGGTCGCGACATGGGACGTCGGGACCTTCGTCGAGCACGTCGTCCCCGAGGACCGAGACGCCGTGCGGGCGGCGTTCGATGCCGCCATCGGGACGGGCCGCCTCGACATCGACTGCCACATCCGGCGGGCCGACGACGGGGCCGCCCGCTCAGTCACGATTCGGGGCAAGGTCTACCGCGACGGGAGCGGCCAGCCGCGGTCCATGGCGGGCGTCGTGATGGACACGACGCGCCAGCGCGAGGCCGAGGAACGCCTGAACCAGGCTCAGAAGATGGAGGCCATCGGCCAGTTGACCGGCGGCGTGGCGCACGACTTCAACAACCTGCTGACCATCATCGTCGGCAACCTCGACATGATCGTGCGCAAGCCCGACAACCCGCAGCGCGTCGAGAGGCTGGCCACGTCGGCGATGACGGCGGCGCGGCGCGGGGCCGAGGTCACCGAGAAGCTGCTGTCGTTCTCGCGGCGCCAGGTGCTCCGGCCCGAGACCGTCAACCCCAACCGGCTGCTCAAGGACTTCCAGGCCCTGCTGAAGCGGGCCGTCGGCGAGACCGTCGAGATCCGGTTCGACCTCGACGCGGTCCTCGATCCGGTCCGGCTCGATCCGGGACAGTTCGAGAGTGCGGTGCTGAACCTCGCGGTCAACGCCCGGGACGCGATGCCGGACGGCGGCGTCCTGACGGTCAAGACCTGCAACGGGCACCTCGACGCCGCGGAGATTCCCGACCGGCCCGACCTGCGGCCGGGCGCCTACGTGCTCGTCTCGGTCACCGACACGGGCCAGGGCATGGACGCCGCCACGCGCAGCCGCGCCTTCGAGCCGTTCTTCACGACCAAGGATGTCGGCAAGGGAACGGGGCTCGGCCTCAGCCAGGTCTACGGGTTCGTGCGGCAGGCCGGAGGGCACGCGCAGATCAAGAGCGAGCCCGGCGCCGGCACCTCTGTCGAGCTCTACCTGCCGCGCTCGGCCGAGAGGGCCGTCGAGGCCCGGCCGGACAACACCCTCCCGCTGCGGCGGGCGGCCTCGGGCGAGGTGGTGCTCGTGGTCGAGGACGAGCCGGCGGTGCTGGAGATGGCGGTCGAGAGCCTGGGCGAGCTCGGTTACCGGACCCTGACCGCGACCCGGGCCTCGGAGGCCCTGGAGCGGCTGGGCGGCCCCGAGCGCATCGACATCCTGTTCTCGGACGTCGTCATGCCCGGTGGCATGAACGGCGTGCAGCTCTCGGTCGAGGCCCGGCGCCTGCGTCCCGGCCTGCGGGTGCTGCTGACGTCCGGCTACACAGACACGGCGCTCGACGAACACGCGGTGCCGGCCGACCTGCCTCTCTTGAGCAAGCCCTATCAGCGGGACGAGCTCGCCAACAAGCTCAGGGTCGTCCTGGGCTGAACCCCCGGACCCACGGCATTCCGCCCCGCGGTCGCGCGGCGTCGCGGACGGGCTGTCCGTCAACAGGCCTGAAGGCTTAACCCGGCCTTAACCGACCGGTTCAGCCCGCAGCAGCAGCGTGTCGGCATGCTCCGTCCGTCCTCAACGGCGCCGGTACGCGCAAGGAGCTGTCCCATGCCCATCATGCCCTGGATCCACGATGCCCTCTCTGTCGGCGGCCTCGCCGCCCTCGTCCTCGTCGCGCGGCAGGCGCTCGTGCGGCGCGATCTCGGGCTGACCGGCCTGACGGGACTCGAACGGCTGCGCCGGTCCCTCGGGCCCGGCGCCGTGTTCCGTGCGCGGCCCCGGTTCACGTCGCCCCGGACCAGCGGCAACACGGCCTTCGACGCCTGGCGCGACGGCGAGATCGGCCGCATCGAGGGGGAGCGCCGTGCCCTCGAAACGCGTCTCCGGGACTTCGAGGGTTTCGTCGACGCGCTGAAGCGCGCCAGGGATCGCGCGACCTTCGAGCGCTTCGTGGCGGAACATCCCGCGGGATCCGGGACGGCGGTCGACATCGCCGGTACCGCCGGTCACGCCGAACATCGACGAGGCTAGGTCGCCTCGAGGTTGCACCGGAGGGTCGGGGCCACGCCGTAGAGGATCAGAATCCTCCTCTCCTCTACGCCGCCCCGCGCGACGCTTCGAAGACCGCGGCGAAACCTCCGAAGATCATCCGCGACCCGTCGAAGGGCATAGTCAGATCGCGGAAGCGCGGATCGGTCCGCATCGCGGCCTCGCACCGGTCCGCCGTTTCCCGGTCGGGCCAGAGGATCCACCCGAGGACGACGCTCTCGCCGTCGCGCAGGGCGACGGACCGCCGGAAATCGGTCCGCTCGCCCTCCGGAACGTTGTCGCCCCAGGCCTCCATCTGGTGGAGCGCGCCGTACTCCCGGAACAGCGCCCAGGCCGCCCTGGCCGCGGCGACATAGGCCTCCCGGTTCGCGTCGGGAACCGGCGTGACGAACCCGCTCACGTAGGTCATGGGTTGCCTCCTCGAGTCGGGATGCGGGCGGGGAGCCCTCAGGCCGGAACCTGCCCTCCCGTCATGGCCTCGGGGTCCATCCACATCACTTCGACGACGTGGCCATCCGGATCCTCGATGTTCCGGCCGTACATGAACGTGCCCATCTCCTGCGGCGGGCGGAGGTCGGCGCGGCCGCCGGCGGCGACGGCGCGCTCCACGCTCGCATCGACCGCGGCCCGGCTCTCCTCCGACAGGCAGACCAGCACCTCGTTGGCAGCGCGGGCATCGGCGATGGGGCGCGGCGCGAAGTTCGCGAAGTGGGCGTGGCTGAGGAGCATGACCACGATGGCGTCCGAGAAGACCATCGCGGCGGCCGTCCCGGCCTGCGAGAAGCGCGGGTCGCGCTGGGCGCCCAGAGCACCATAGAAGCCGGCCGCGCGCTCCACGTCGGCGACGGGCAGGTTCACGAAGATCATCTTGCGCATGGCTGCCTCCTCAACGGCTTGCCGAGCTTGGCCGTATCGGTTACTTAAGTCAACCATGAAGTTACAAAAAGATACCACGATGCCGGCTGCGAGACCCCGCTGGTACGACGACGCCTGCGGCGCCGCCCATGGCCTGGAACTTCTCGGCGAGCGCTGGGCGCTCCTGATCGTCCGCGAATTGATGTTCGGACCGCGCCGGTTCGGGGCGATCCGAGGGGCGCTCGGCGGCATCAGCGCGAAGGTGCTGACCGAGCGCCTGCAGGGTCTGAAGCAGGCGGGCATCGTCATACAGCGGACTCTGCCGCCGCCGGCCTCGACGCCGGTCTACGAGCTGACCCCGTGGGGCTACGAGGCCGAGCCGATCTTCTCGGTGCTCGGGCGCTGGGCGGCCCGTTCGCCCTCCCACGACCCCGCTCTGCCGCTCTCGGCGGCCTCGCTCATGCTGTCGTTTCGCACGATGTTCGATCCCGCGCAGGCCTCAGGCTTCGAGGCGACGATCGGCTTCCGGTTCGATGAGGACGCCTTCCGCGTCACGGTGAGCGAGGGCGAACTTCATGCCGCCCGCGCCGATCCGATCGGAGCGGACGCCGTCGTCGGCGCCGCACCGCCGGCCATTGCGGCCATCGTCTACGGCGGCCTGCCGCTCGCCGACGCGGAGACGTCGGGGCAGGTGTTGCTGGAGGGGGACCGGGACGTCGTGCAGCGGTTCGCCGGACTTTTTCCCCTGCCGAGGAAGGCGTTCTGATCGCTTTGGAGGGTGCAGACCGGATCACGACCGACCTTCACTCGACCAAGCCGAACTCGCTCGCGAAGCCGAGTCTTCCCCTCTCGGTCACGCGGATGGCGCGCCCGCCGCGCTGACGCTCGATCCACCCGAGATCCTCGCAGCGACGGCACAGCGCGGCTCCGAGACGGCCGGCGAGGTGCGGTCTCCGCTCGCTCCAGTCCAAGCAGGGGCGGCAGAGCAGGCGGCGGGTTCGTCCGGCTGATTCGACCTCGACACCGAACGCCGCCAGCCACGCACTGCCGGATGCGGTCACCTCACCCGCCTCCTCGCCCAGGACGATCAGTCCCCGTGAGACCAGTGCATCGGCGATCCCGACGCCGAGCCGTCCGGCGAGGTGATCGTAGCAGGTGCGGGCCTCGCGCAAGGCTGGATCAATCCGCGGCGTCGCTCGGCGCGACGCTTCCTCCGGCTCGCCCCGGTTCGCGATCACCATCATGGCCTCGAGCATGCGGGCGACCTCGGCGGAGGCGAGGCGGAAGTATCGGTGCCGACCTTGGCGCGACACCGTGAGCAGGCCGCCGGCCACGAGCTTCGTCAGGTGCTCGCTCGCGGTGGCTGGAGCGACGCCGGCCGTCCAGGCCAGTTCGGTCGCGGTCAGTGCGCGCCCGTCGACCAAGGTCGACAGGATATTGGCGCGGCTGGGATCTCCGACGAGCGCGCCGATCTCGGAGAGTGCAGGACCCTGCGTCATGAGCCGAACCTACACGCGCTCGACGTCCGCCGCACCCGACGACGCTTCGGCTGGCACCGAAGCGTTTACAGCTGACTCGGCCGGGCTCCCTGGATCAGAGTGGGGGCGTGCAGATGGAGAACCGCGCCACGTCTGTGCCCACCGATCGTCAGCCACGGCAGAAGGGGACGCCCATGACGCCCGATGAGTTGGACGACAAGGAGGAGCTTCATTGGATCGGCGATCCGCGATCCGGGCTCAAGCTGTTCCTTCGCCGGCTGTCTCCCCAGTTCCGGGGTGAGTGGGACGGACTGACGACCGACGCCGACGCCGCGTGGCTGCTCGATGCCTTTTCCGGCTCCCCGAACCGGCGTGACATCAAGCTCGGGCGCGGCACGCATCTGATGCATCTCGAGGCCGGCGGCGGGGCCCTGTGGCGAGCCTCCGCCGCATGTCTGAGTGAGCCGGTCCCGGCTTGAACCGCATCGACACCCAGGGAGGAGCCCATGTTCTCCGTGATCTTCGAAGTCCGGCCCGGCGACGGTCGCAAGGACGCCTATCTGGAGCACGCGCGCGTGCTGAAGCCGGAGCTCGAGGGCATCGACGGCTTCATCGACAACGAGCGCTTCACGAGTCGGACGCGGCCGGGCTGGGTCCTCTCGCACTCGACGTGGCGGGACGAGAAGTCGGTGATCCGCTGGCGCACTCATGCCGGTCATCACCTGATCCAGGGGAAAGGCCGGTCCGAGGTGTTCGCGGACTACCATCTCCGCGTCGGCGAGGTGTTGGCTGACACCCACCCACCGGCGGGACATCCGGTCCGGGAGCAACGCCTCGATGAGACGGAAGTCGGCCAAGCCAAGGCCTGTACACTGTCGGAGGCGATGTTGGCGGACCGGCCCACGCCCGCCGATATCGACCCCATGGCCATGCTCGGTCTCGACGAGCGGGCCGAGGGGCTGGTGAGTTGGGACGCGTTCGATTCCTTCACCAATCCGGGGAAGGTGCTGGTGCTGCTGTCGTGGAGAGATGCCGGCGCGGCGAACGCCGTCTCATCGGCCGCGGGCACTCGCCTCCGAGCTGTCCGGATCATCCGCGACTACGGGATGTTCGACCGGCGTGAGAGCCCACAATATCACCCTGCCGTGCAAGCCCCGGGATAGGGCCCGACGACGAGAACCGGGCATCAACGGCTTCGGCGTCGCTCCGTCATCGGTCTCAAGACTGCCGACCCGGCGGCAGGACGCGGTCGTCCCGCGGCCTGCCCTGCGATCGGGTGCGCGACCGGCCCTGGGGAACCGGATCACAGACGAGGCGACCGATCCACGAGGCGGTCACCTCGCCGGCGGAACCTCAGGGATCGCCCGCTCCCGTTGCACGAGCAGTCGGCTGCCCTCTGGGGGCGCGGCCCTTTCGGACGAGGGGGTTCAAGTCTCGGCGATGAGGTCCTTGATGCGAGAGGCGAGGGTCTCCAGCACGAACGGCTTGGTCAAGACCTGCATCCCGGGCCGAAGGTAGCCGTTCCCGAGCACAGCGTTCTCCGCGTACCCGGTGATGAACAGCACCTTCAGGTCCGGTCGCCGCTCGCGGCCGGCGTCCGCCATCTGTCGCCCGTTCATGCCCCCCGGCAGGCCGACATCCGTCACCAGCAGATCGATGCGCACGTCCGACTGCAGCACCTTCAGGCCGGCGACGCTGTCGGCGGCCTCGATGGCGGTGTAGCCCAGGTCCTCCAGCACCTCGGTGACCAGCATGCGCACCGAGGGCTCGTCGTCGACGATCAGCACCGTCTCGCCCTGGCCCGCTTGCTCGACCTCGGAAAGCCTGCGCGCGACCGCGTCCTCGTCGGCCTCGCCGTAGTGCCGCGGCAGGTAGAGGCAGACCGTCGTCCCCGCGCCGACCTCGGAGTAGATCCGCACCTGGCCGCCGGACTGCTTCGCGAATCCGTAGACCATGGACAGGCCGAGGCCCGTGCCCTCGCCGGTGGGCTTGGTGGTGAAGAACGGCTCGAACACCTTTCCGATCAGGTCCGGCGCCATGCCGGTGCCGGTGTCGGTCACGCAGACGCCGAGGTACTGGCCGGGCGCGAGGTCGTGCTGGCGGCCGCCGGCCTCGTCGATCCACCTGTTGGCGGTCTCGATGGTGATGCGACCGCCGTCCGGCATCGCGTCGCGGGCGTTGATGCACAGGTTGAGCAGCGCGTTCTCCAGCTGGCCCGGGTCGATCAGCGCCGGCCACAGCCCCGCGAGACCGACGACCTCCAGGTGGACGGCCGGACCGACGGTGCGCCGGACCAACTCCTCCATGTCGTGGACGAGGCGGTTCACGTTGGTGGGCTTGGGGTCGAGGGTCTGGCGGCGGGAGAAGGCCAGCAGGCGATGCGTCAGGGCGGCGGCCCGCTTGGCCGCGCCCTGGGCGACGCTCATGTAGCGGTCGAGGTCGCCCATCCGCCCCTGGCTCATCCGGGTCTGCATCAGTTCCAGGGAACCGGAGATGCCCGCGAGCAGGTTGTTGAAATCGTGCGCGAGGCCGCCGGTTAGTTGGCCGACCGCCTCCATCTTCTGCGACTGCCGCAGAGCCTCTTCCGTCTTGGCCAGCGCCTCGGCCTGCTGCTTGATCTCGGTCACGTCGCGCACGGACGAGTAGATCAGCCCGTCGCGGGGCACCGCGTTCCAGGACAGCCAGACATAGCTGCCGTCCTTGCGGCGGTAGCGGTTCTCGAACGTGAGCTGGGCCTCCCCGCGCGACAGCCCTCCCGCCGCCGCCACGGTCGACGCGACATCGTCGGGGTGCACGAAATCGAGGAACGGCCGCGCCTTCATCTCGGCGTCGGTCCACCCGAGGGTTCGCGACCAGGCCGGGTTGAGGCCGACGAAGTAGCCGTCGAGGTTGGCCACGCACAGCAGGTCGGACGAGGCCTGCCAGATCTGGTCGCGCTCGGCGGTCCGGGCGGCGACCTGGCGGGCGAGGTCGGCCTCCGTTTGCACCCGGACGGTCACGTCCTGCACGAAGACGTGGAAACCGTCGACGCGGCCGCCGGAATCCCGCCGCGGCAGGTAGCGGATCTCGGCGACGCGGTGGCGCCCGTCGCGGTGCGGCCAGTCCGTCTCGAAGGTGACGGGCTCACCTCCGAGCGCCCGGTCGACGAAGGGTCGCCGCACGGCGTAGGCGGCCGAGCCCAGCAGCTCGCGGACATCGCGTCCGACGACCTCGCCGGGCGGGGCGGAGAACCAGTCCTTGTAGGCCTCGTTGGCGAAGCGGTAGACGTGGCCGGCGTCGATGAACGCGATCAGCACCGGCAGCGCGTCGGTGATGAGCCGGAGCTCGCGCGCGCTGGCCTCCGCCAGCAATTCGGCGTTCCTGCGCGCGGTGATGTCGCTGAAGAACACCGCGACGCGTTGGTCGCGCGGGTCCCCGACCCGGTGCGCACGCACGTCGAACCAGCGCCCGAACACGGCGGCGTAGTTCTCGAAATGGGCGGGTTCCCCGGTCAGGGCGACGCGGCCGTAGCTGTCGAACCAGTGCCGTTCGAGGTCGGGCGCGAACGTGCTGACCCAGCGGCCGGCGACGTCGGCGCCCGTCTGCCGGGCGAAGGCCGGATTGGCCTCCTCGATCAGGTAA
This sequence comes from Methylobacterium sp. A52T, assembly GCF_053346095.1. Lineage (NCBI taxonomy): Bacteria > Pseudomonadati > Pseudomonadota > Alphaproteobacteria > Hyphomicrobiales > Methylobacteriaceae > Methylobacterium > Methylobacterium sp. A52T. The sequence goes on from NZ_JBKFBI010000049.1 coordinate 19,112, forward strand.
TCGACCGCCCGTCCGTCCGCGTCGAACCGCATCATGAGGATGCAGAACCCGACCTCGACCGTCTCGAACAGCGTCCGGTAACGGGCCTCGCTTTCCTGCAGCGCCGCCTCGGCCAGGCGGCGGTCGTGGATGTCCTCGACCACCCCGTACCAAGCCACGATGGCGCCGGCTCCGTCGCGGCGGGGACGCGCCCGCGCCCGCATCCAGCGGTACGTGCCGGCCGCCGCGATGTTGATGCGGTAGTCCACGTCGACCGGCTCGCCCGAGGCGAGACAGGCCGAGAACACCGCGACCGTGTGGGGGACGTCCTCTGGATGCAGGGCCTTCATCCAGCCCGCGCCGTCGGGTTCGCCGGGTGCTTGGCCGGTCAGTTCCAGCCAGCGGTTCGAGTATGAGGTGATGTTGCCGGCCGGGTCGCAGGTCCACGGCACCTGGGGATTCAGTTCGACGGTATGCCGGAGGTGGGCCTCGCGCTCCCTCATCGACCTTGCGGCCTCGTGCTCGGCCGTGCGGTCGCGGACAATCCTGGTGAACCCGCGATGCGCACCGGCCTCGTCGAGCAGCGGCATCACCTCGCCCGACGTCCAGACGCGACTGCCGTCCTTGCGGAGGTGCCAGCGCTCGACGGAGGCGCGCCCCTCGCTCGTCGCGAGGCGGAGCTCGGCCTTACGGCGCCCCTCCGCACAGTCCTCGGGCGTGAAGATCCGGTCGGCGGGCTGCCCGCGCATCTCCTCCGCCGTCCAGCCGAAGATCCGCTCGGCGCCGGGGTTCCAGTCGATGACCGAGCCGTCGCGGTCGATGACGACGATGGCGAAGTCCCTGACGTTGTTGATGACGACCCGGTGGCGCCACTCGCTCGCTGGCGTGTCCTGCCCGGCGGTCCGGTCCACCGGGCGCACCTCCCGGTCGACCGTCTCGCTCCCTGCCTCCGGCAGCCCCGAGCGCAGGCGCAGCACCTCCGCCTCGAGTTGCGCGCGCGACATCGCGCCGACGTCCGGGCCGATCGAATTCGCCGTCTCCCGAATGGCCGGCGTCTCCTCGAAGTCGTGCATCAGGAGGCCAAGCCATCCAGTCCCGGCCGGTTCCGTTTGGAGAGATCACGGTCGCCCGCCGGTCCGGACCGGCAGCCGCGGTGCGCCCGGCAATCGTGGTCGCCGCGCCATGCGATAAACGGACACCGCCCTGGACTTTCAATACGGGACGATGTTCGCCGGCATCAACCTTCGGCTGTCCTTACAGGGTCGCGACCCGATCAGCTGTCGGGCCGGCCGAGATCGAGACGTCGGGAGCGCTCGACGCGCCGATCTCCGTCCTCGACGGCAAGCCATACAAGACCCTGGAGCAGGTCCAGACGTCCATTGCCTCGCGGCAAGCGATAAGGAAATGAAAAGCGAGTGGCTTCGCGGGCGACCGAAGCGCTCTTGCGAAGAAATGATTGTCTTGGAGACCGGCCGCTTGCGGAAGGACTTGCGATCCTCAGGACCAACGTTCCGGCTGCGACCCAGATCCGACACAGAGGCCGGCACGCCCAAATGAGACTTGGATTTCTAGCCGAAAATAATTGAAACTGTTGGTAGCGAGGGAGGGATTTGAACCCCCGACACAAGGATTATGATTCCTCTGCTCTAACCAGCTGAGCTACCCCGCCACGAGCCGCGACCGTCCATCGAGACGATGCGTGCAGTGGCGGCGGTATAGGAAGAGCGGGCGCTCCGTGTCAACGTCTCCGCGTGAGCAAATCGCGCCTCCGGAGGTCAGGCAGTCCGCGTGCCGTCGCGCGCGGAAGGGAAACGCTTGGCTGTCACCGAGAATTGCTCGGCGACAGCCGGTTCGCCATGTCCGACCCGTCCCGGCCCGCTAGGTTCCGCACGGGCCGCTCGACGGCTCGTCAGATCGCGGAGCGTTCGATGACAGCGCGCAAGAGCCATCGCTGGACCACCAGCCTCGCCGCCCTTCTCGTCCTCGGGGTGCCGCTCGCCACGGGTCCGGCATTCGCGGCGGGCAAGGACGTCACTTACCGCGCGGCGCTCACCGGCGGCAGCGAGGTCCCGGCAACCGCGTCCTCCGGCAAGGGCGAGATCACCGCGACCTTCGATCCCGCCACCAAGCGCCTGAGCTGGTCGGGCCAGTACAGCGGCCTCACCGGGCCGGTCACGGCCGCCCATTTCCACGGGCCGGCCAAGGCGGGCGAGAATGCCGGCGTGCTCGTGCCGGTGACGGCGCCGAGCAGCCCCTTCACCGGCGAGGCGACTCTCGACGACGCCAAGGCCGCCGATCTCGAGGCGGGGAAGGTCTACTTCAACCTCCACACCGCCGCGAACCCCAAGGGCGAGATCCGCGGCCAGATGGAGCGCGCACCCTGATCCGCAACGCCGGGAGCCTCGACCTTCCCGGCCGCGCCCGGTAGGCGGATCCCCGTCCACCTGCCGGAGCCTTCGATGAAGCACACCGACGCCATCATCGCCTGGACGCCCGTCCGCTGGGCGGAACTGAAGCCGGAAACCGCCGGGCAGGTCGTCGTCCTGCCCGCGCCCGACGCGGCCGGAGAGGCCAAGCGCTACATGATGCGCGCCGGCGCGAGCTCGTCCGCCCTGGCCACCCTTTCGGAGGAGGCCCGCGTCGCGCGCCTGTTCATCGACTTCCAGACCTTGGTCGTCCGCGACGGGATCGACCCGCAGGTCGCCCACCGGGCGTTCCTGGCGATCGACGAGTACCGGTTCCGCATCGCCCCCGACACCGAGGGCGCGGAATTCGAGGACCCGCCCGAGGAAGATTAGCCCGAGCCCCGCAGGTGCGGCGCGCATCGCTCGCGGAAGCGTGAGAATTAAGAATACACAGACAGCGGGCGCGCCCTATCTCCCGGCGGGTCCTGAATCCGTCGGAGGCCGGCCATGCCCGTATCCCGTCGCGCCGTCATCGCCGCAGCCGCTTTCGCCCCGCTCGCCGGCCGCCTCGCCGCGGCGGCCGAGCCGCTGATCCGCCGCCCGATACCCTCCACCGGCGAGATGCTCCCGGCCATCGGGATCGGCACGTCCCGGCGCTACGAGGTCGAGCCGACGCCCGAGGCGGTGGCGCCCCTGAAGGAGGCGGTGAAGACCTTCGTCGCCCTCGGCGGATCGGTGATCGACACGGCCCCGAGCTACGGGACCGCCGAGGACGTCCTCGGCTTGATCCTGGCGGAGCCCGGCCTGCGCCAGAAGATCTTCCTCGCGAGCAAGGTCGACACGACCGGCCGCGACGCGACGCTCGCGGAGTTCGACCGATCGCTGAAGCGCATGAAGGTCGACACCCTCGACCTGGTGGCGGTCCACAACCTGATCGACGTGACCGCAAATCTGGCGGTCCTGCGCGATCTGAAGGCGCAGAAGCGCGTCCGGTACGTCGGCGTCACGGTCTGGCGCGACAACCAGCTCGACGCCCTGGAGGCCGTCATGAAGCGCGAGAGCCTCGACTTCATCCAGGTGAACTACGCCATCGACAACCGTGCCGCCGCGGAGCGCGTGCTTCCACTGGCCGCGGATCGCGGCGTGGCGGTGATGACCAACGTGCCGTTCGGCCGCGATCGCCTGTTCAAGGCGGTCCAGGGCAAGGAATTGCCGGCGGTCGCCAAGGATCTCGGCTGCGCGAGCTGGCCGCAGTTCTTCCTGAAATACGTGCTCGGCAACCCGGCCGTGACCTGCCCGATCCCCGGCATGGCGAAGGCCGCCTATGTCGAGGACAACCTCGCGGCCGCGCGGGGCAAGCTGCCCGACGCGGCGCAGCGCAAGCAGATGGAGACGTTCATCGATGCGGTCTGATCTCACCTCGCGCCGCGCGGCGCTCGCCCTCGCGGCCGGCCTCGCCTTGGCCGCCGCTCTTCCCGCGGCCGTGCCCGCCTCGGCCCAGGACGGCGCGAAGAAGATCCGGATCGGCGTGATCGGCGCCGGGAACATCGGCGGCACGATCGGGACGCTCTGGGTCAAGGACGGCCACGAGGTCATGTTCGCCTCCCGCCACCCTGAGCAGCTCGCCGCGATGGTCTCGGAGCTCGGGCCCAAGGCCAAGGCCGGCACACCCGAGGAGGCGATCAAGTTCGGCGACGCCGTGTTCATCGCCGTCCCCTACAAGGCCTATCCGGACCTCGCGAAGGAGATCGGCCCGTCCCTCGAGGGCAAGGTCGTCCTCGACGCCGGCAACGCCACGCAGAAGCGCGACGGGGCCCTCTACGACGAGGTCCAGGCCAGCGGGATCGGCGCGACCTCGGCCAAGTATTTCCCCGGTGCCAAGATCGTGCGCGCCTTCAACGCGGCCAATTACAAGGTCTTCGCCAAGGAGGGCGCGGACGGCGGCAAGGATCGTGCGGGCGGGCGGATGGCGATCCCGATCGCCGGGGACGACCCGGAGGCGCTGAAGGTCGCCGAGGGCCTTGTCCGCGACGCCGGCTTCGACCCGGTGGTCGTCGGCCCGCTCAAGGATGCCGACAAGTTCGCCATGGGCAGCCCGGGCTTCGGTCACGACGTGACCGCGCCGGAGATGCGCGAGAAACTCGGACTGGCGAAGTAGGCGCGTCGCCCGACCCTTCGCCGCGCTCCGCACCGGCGAGGGGTTCGACCGAGCCTTCCCCGAGGGAGGCCCGTCCGGGGAAGAAGCCCATTCCGGTGAGATCGGCCCATGCCTGAACCCGCCCGCGGCACGCTCGCGCGCCTGATCGACGTTCAGCCCGGCGAGGGCCGGGCGCTGGCCTGGTCGTGGGCCTACATCTTCTCGATCTTGGCCGCCTACTACGTCCTGCGCCCGATCCGGGACCAGATGGGCGTCGCCGGCGGCATCGAGAACCTGCCCTGGCTGTTCACCGCCACCCTCGTGGGGATGCTCGCCCTCAACCTGCCCTTCGCCTACTTGGTGAAGCGGATGCCGCGGGCGCGGTTCGTGCCGATCACCTATCGGTTCTTCGCGGCCAACATCCTGGCCTTCGCGCTGACGCTCTACCTCGCGCCCGCGGAGTGGGGCGTGTGGATCGGCCGGGTGTTCTTCGTCTGGCTGTCGATCTTCAACCTCTTCGTGGTCTCGATCTTCTGGGCGACGATCGTCGACGTGTTCTCGAACGCCCAGGGCAAGCGGCTGTTCGGATTCATCGCGGCCGGCGCGACGCTCGGCGCCATCGCGGGCTCGGCAACCACCGCGATCCTGGCCAAGAACGTCCCGACCTGGGGCCTGATGCTCTGCGCGGTGGTGCTCCTCGAGGTCGCAGTGTTCTGCATGCGCGGGCTCGCGGCGCTGTCGACGCAGCTCCATGAGGTACCGGGCCGGAACGGGGGCCCCGAGGACGGTCAGGACCGGACGATCGGCGGCAGCGTGCTCGCCGGCATCACCCGGACCCTCGCGTCGCCCTACCTGCTCAACATCTCGCTGTTCCTGCTGCTGTTCTCGGTGACCTCGACATTCCTGTACTTCGAGCAGGCGGGCATCGCGAAGCGGAGCTTCCCGGATCGCGGCGCGCAGACGGCGTTCTTCGCCAGCGTCGACCTCGCGGTGAACGTCCTCACGCTGGGCATCCAGCTGTTCCTCACGGGCCGGATCGTGAACCATATCGGCGTCGCCCTGACGCTGGCGATCCTCCCGGCCTTCAGCATCCTCGGCTTCGCGGCGCTCGCCCTATGGCCGACGATCGGCGTCATCGTGGCGTTCCAGGTGCTCCGCCGGGCCGGCAACTTCGCGATCGCCCGGCCGGTGCGCGAGGTGCTGTTCACCGTCGTTCCCCGGGAAGACCGCTACAAGGCCAAGAGCTTCATCGACACGGTGGTCTACCGGCTGGGCGATCAGGTCGGCGCGTGGTCGTTCACCGGCATCCAGGGCATGGGGCTCGGCAGCGCCAGCGTGGCCGGCGCCGCGATCCCTCTGTCGATGGCGTGGCTCGTGAACAGCGTCTGGCTCGGGCGCGCGCAGGAGCGGAGGCGGGCCGAGCAGGCGGCGGAGCCGGGCATCGAGCCCGAACGGACCGCGCCGGTCGACCGCGCGGCCGCTTCGCCCGGCGGGTGAGCGCCGTTTCGCCCCGCCTATCGATGCCGCATGAAGTCCCAGACCAGGTAGGCCGGGAACGGCAGCATGATCGCGAAGAAGATCCAGTCGAACATCTGAGGCATCAAGCCGTCTCCCGCTCGGTCCCCCCTGGTTCTACCGGCGTCCCGATGTGAAGTTCCGCGCGGCCGCGGCGGCCGTTAAGAGGCGGTTTACCCTGACGGGAGAGGTATCGCGCTCGTTCCGGGCGGGAGAGTGACATGGCGGGACCTGCATGGTCGGCGCCGCGACGCCGGCGGCGCGCCGCCGATCCCGCGTTGGCGGTGCTCGGGCTCCTCGCCCTGGCACCGGCGCCCGTCGCCGCGCAGGAGCCGCTCTACATCCGCATCCGCCCGCTGCCGGACGCCGAGGCGGCGCGCCTCGCCCGGGAGATGCTCTGGGCTCGCCGGCAGGCCCACGCCCGCGCGGTGATCGAATCGGTCTGCACCGGCTGCCTGGGCGCCTGGAAGCCCGAGCCGGCCCCGCAACCGACGCCTGCGCTCGCGCAGGACAGGATTGCGAACCTCACCGTTCCGATAGGGGTTGAACTCGACCCCGGCTCCGGGGCATCCGAGCCCGGTCCCGATCCATCGACCTCCGAGAGGCATCCATGACGCAAGCGCATCCGACCAGCGGCGCCGAGCCCGAAGTCGATTGCCCGGTGACCCTCGAGGTTCTGGGCTCCGTGTACCGGGCCGACGACTTCGACCTGCCGCTGATCCTGGAGCAGATCCCGCCGCTGAAGCGCGCGCAGCTCGCCGCCTACCTCTACGGCAAGAGCCACATGCACAAGCTCGGGCTGAAGGTCGCCCGCTCCTGCGAGCGCGACGACCTGATCCGCGTGGCGGGGGAGATCGGCTCGGTGATCCACGGCCAGGCGCACCTGAAGCCGTCTCGACCGACGCCCGAGCCCGCCCCGCAGCTGCGCGCCAAGACCCCGCCCGGCCAGAAGAAGGTGAGCCTCGCCGGCGCCGCTGCGAAGCCCGCGATCAGCCTCGGCGGCTCGGTTAAGGTCCGCAACTTCGACTGAGAACTGGCGCGCGTCGGGCCAGCCAAGACCGCCGCGTGCGGCTCGTCGCGCCGGCACCGACGGGGCGACGGCGACGCGCGGGATCGAACGGCCGGGTCCGGCATTCCGTCGGTGACGGCGCGTCGGAAGGCCGGACAATCCGGACTTGTGCGTTGCACGCGCCGCGGGCTTCGGATAATCGCCCGCGATGAACACCGACCACGACAAGATCCTGATCGTCGATTTCGGCTCTCAGGTGACGCAGCTCATCGCCCGCCGGGTGCGCGAGGAGGGCGTCTACTGCGAGATCGTGCCCTTCACGAAGGCCGAGGCCGCGTTCCGCGAGCAGAAGCCCAAGGGCGTGATCCTCTCCGGCGGCCCCGAATCGGTGACCGTCGAGGCCTCGCCCCGCGCGCCCCAGCTTGTGTTCGATTCGGGCGTCCCGGTCTTCGGCATCTGCTACGGCCAGCAGACCATGGCGGCCCAGCTCGGCGGCGCCGTCGAGGGCGGCCATCACGCGGAGTTCGGCCGCGCCGAGGTCGAGATCCTGGCCGACTGCCCGCTGTTCAAGGGCGTCTGGCACAAGGGGGAGAAGTACCCGGTCTGGATGAGCCACGGTGACCGCGTCACCAAGCTGCCGGACGGCTTCACCACCGTGGCGATCTCTCGGAATGCCCCCTTCGCGGCGGTGGCCGACGAGGCCCGCAATTACTACGCGGTCCAGTTCCACCCGGAGGTGGCGCACACGCCCCACGGCGCCCTGCTGATCCGCAACTTCGTGCGCGATGTCGCGGGCTGCTCGGGCGACTGGACCATGGGCGCCTACCGCGAGGAGGCCATCGCCAAGATCCGCGAGCAGGTCGGCTCCGAGAAGGTGATCTGCGGTCTGTCGGGCGGCGTCGATTCGGCCGTGGCGGCGGTGCTGATCCACGAGGCGATCGGCGATCAGCTGACCTGCGTGTTCGTCGACCACGGGCTCCTGCGCCTCGGCGAGGCCGAGCAGGTCGTGGCTTTGTTCCGCGACCACTACAACATCCCGCTGGTCCACGTGGAGGCGTCGGGGATGTTCCTCGCGGCTCTGGAGGGCGTCAGCGACCCGGAAATCAAGCGCAAGACGATCGGCCGCCTGTTCATCGACGTGTTCGAGGCTGAATCGAAGAAGATCGGCGGGGCGAAGTTCCTCGCGCAGGGCACGCTGTACCCGGACGTGATCGAGAGCGTGTCGTTCACCGGCGGCCCGTCGGTGACGATCAAGAGCCACCACAATGTCGGCGGCCTGCCCGAGCGCATGAACATGAAGCTCGTGGAGCCGCTGCGCGAGCTCTTCAAGGACGAGGTCCGGGTGCTCGGCAAGGAACTCGGCCTGCCCGAGGGCTTCGTCGGCCGCCACCCGTTCCCGGGCCCGGGCTTGGCGATCCGCTGCCCCGGCACCATCACGGGCGAGAAGCTGGAAGCCCTGCGCAAGGCCGACGCGATCTACCTCGACGAGATCCGGCAGGCCGGCCTCTACGACACGATCTGGCAGGCCTTCGCGGTGATCCTGCCGGTGAAGACCGTCGGCGTGATGGGCGACGGGCGCACCTACGACCACGTCTGCGCGCTGCGCGCCGTCACCTCGGTCGACGGCATGACCGCCGACTTCTACCCGTTCGACATGGCGTTCCTGGGCCGGGTCGCGACCCGGATCATCAACGAGGTGAAGGGCATCAACCGGGTGACCTACGACATCACGTCGAAGCCGCCCGGCACGATCGAGTGGGAGTGAACCGGCGTCCGGCCCGATCCCGCGCCGTCATCGCGAGCGGAGCGAAGCGACCCGGGGCAGCGTGACGCTTCGATCCGCGGCGCGATCCGGGATGGCTTCGCTGCGCTCGCAACGACGCGGCGCCGGCCCTCACGGGGTGCAGAGCGCCGGCTCGACCGCCTTCAGCGCCGGCCGGAACGCCGCGAGATGCAGCCCGTCGCGCAGGGCGCCGGGCTTGGCGTAGCCCGTATCGCCGTCGCGCAGGGCGGCGAACGGGTCCGTGAAGACGCAGCCGAGCCGCCCGCAGAGGTTCTGCAACCGGCGCGAGTAATCCGCGACCGCGCCGGCATCGACGAGCTTGCCGATCTCGCGACCGACCGGGGGGAGGGCGGTCACCACGACGCGCGGGCTGAGGGTCTGCAGCCGCTTGACGATCGTCTCGGCGGCGGCCTCGAACTGCTCCGTCGGTTTGTGCAGCTGCGGGGTGTTCTTTACCAGGATGTCGTTGGTCCCGATGGTCAGGACCGCGAGCCGGGGATGCACCTTGAAGGTCAGGCGCGCGAGGTAGTCCGCGTAGCTGCCCGCGGTCGCGCCGCTGATCCCGCCATTGAGGAAGTCGAGCCCGCAGGGCCGCTGGCTCCCGGGCTGCAGCTCCACCTGGGAATCGCCGGCCCAGAACACGTAGTCCGGCGGTGCCTCGTCGAGGCTGACCTGCACGGCGATCAGGCGCATCTCGGCGTAGGCCCGCGCGTCGGCCCCCGGCCGGTGCAGGCGCCACCCGACGAAGCCGCCGATCGCCAGGGAGGCGAGCCCGCCGAGAACGAGGAGAACGACGCGCTTCACGGCTCGGCCCCGGCCCGGTCGACCCGGGCGTCGGGCCGCGCGTCCGTCGAGGCGTAGTAGGGCTTGATGTCGAGGAGCGGTGTGCCGTCGAGGCAGTCGAGCCCGCGCACGCGGAGGGTGTCGCCGTCGCGGCCGAGCAGTTCCACGACCGACAGGGCGATCGGGTTGGGACGGGCGGGCGAGCGCAGGGAGAACGTGCCCCTGGGGCCGTCGGCGTGGCGCGGCCGCTGGATCACGAGGCTGCGGGTCGCCCGGTCCATCCAGTAGAGGAGGATCAGGTGCGTGCAGCCCGTGACGTTGCGCAGGCCGGGGGCGTAGGCCGGATCGACCTCGACGGTGCACATCGCGTCGGCCTGCAGGCCGTTCTTCGGACAGTCGGACCGCGCCTGCCAGGGCGTGCGCAGCCGGCCAATGAAGTGGAGACCCGCGTCAAAGGTCGCGGGCAGGGCAGCCCTCTCTTCACCGGGACGAGTCCCGAACTCGCCCGCGTCCAGCCCCGTGTCCATGCCCGCGTCCTCGCCGCCGCGCTCCGCGCCGGCCGGCTTGTCGGCCATGTGTCCGCGGCCCGCAACCCCGCATCTCGCCCCCGGATGGCGCGGGGTGTAGATCCGGCAGCAGGATCGGAGGCGACATGATCGAGCGGGAATTGCGGCCGATGCAGGCGGTGGCGGATGCCGCGACCGCCATCGACCGGCTGGTCGAGCTCTACGACGACGCGGCCGGCGCCCTGCGGACCGCGCTTGAGCGCTACCTCGCCGGCGGGCCGCCGCCGGACGCCACGGAGCGGCTCGCCTTCCGCTATCCGGAGCTGCGGATCAGCTACCGCCCGGACGGGCCGCTGCCCCGGGTCCGGCGCGCCACCGCCAAGCTCCAGGCCGCCGGCACCTACGCCACCACGGTCACGCATCCGGGACTCTTCCGGACCTACCTGACCCGCCAGCTGGAGCCGCTGATCGCCGACTACGGCATCGCCCTCGAGGTCGGTCTCAGCGCGCAGGAGATCCCCTATCCCTACGTGCTGGAGGCCGGGCTGGACGCGCGCGGGCGGACCGTCGACGGCGCGGACCTCGCCACCTACTTCCCGGTGCCGCTCCTGTCGCTCGTGGGCGACGAGATCGCGGACGGGCTGTTCGACCAGATCCCTGGCGAGCCGCTGCCCCTCGCGCTGTTCGACGCGGTGCGGGTCGATTACTCGCTCCGGCGCCTCGTCCATTACACCGGCTGCGACTGGCGCGACGTCCAGCCCTGGATCCTGCTCACCAACTATCACCGCTACGTCGACCAGTTCGTCCGCCACGGCCTGGAGCGGCTCGCCTCGGGCGCGGAGGGGTTCGAGCGGCTCGTCCTGCCGGGCGGCGTGTCCGTGACACGCGCCGAGGCAGCCGATGCCGACCCGGCCGCGGTGATCGCCGCCTCGCCCTGGCATCGCCACCAGATGCCGGCCTACCACTTGGTGGCGCGCGATTCCGACGGGACCCAGCAGGGCACGACGCTGGTCAATATCGGGGTCGGCCCCTCGAACGCGAAGACGATCACCGACCACTTGGCGGTCCTGCGCCCGGATTGCTGGCTGATGGTCGGCCATTGCGGCGGCCTTCGTCAGTCCCAGACGATCGGAGACTACGTGCTGGCGCACGCCTATCTCCGCCGCGACCGGATCCTCGACGAGCTCGTCCCGCCGGACGTGCCGGTGCCGGCCCTCGCCGAGGTGCAGGTCGCCCTTCAGGACGCTGCCGCCGCGGTGACGGGCGAGCAGGCCGACGCGCTCAAGCGGCGCCTGCGCACCGGCACGGTCGTGACCTACGACGACCGCAACTGGGAGCTGCGCTTCAGCCAGGAGCGGCGTCGGATCAACCAGTCCCGCGCGGTGGCAGTGGACATGGAGAGCGGCACCGTCGCCGCCCAGGGCTTCCGCCTGCGCGTACCCTACGGCGCGCTGCTCTGCGTCTCCGACAAGCCGCTCCACGGCGAGATCAAGCTGCCGGGCGCCGCCAACGCCTTCTACGATCGGGCGGTATCGGAGCATCTCCGGGTCGGACTGGCGGCCCTCGACGTCCTCCGGGCCGACCGGCAGGGTCTTCACTCCCGCAAGCTGCGAAGCTTCGACGAACCGCCTTTCCGGTAAGGGTCCGCGAAGCCTGTGAAGAGGCTCAGGCCCGCGCCGGGCAGCGCCGTGTCTCAGCGACCGACTGCCACGCCGTCAACAATACTCAAGCTTGGATACAGCCGTTGCGAGCAGTGTTGAGTGGTTAAGACACCACACATCAAGCTGAGCTTTCCCATGAATCGTATGGCACTCGTTTCAACCGCCCTCTTGGCGGCCGTCGCTTTCGCGCCGAGCGGCGCCGATGCTCGCGGCTTCGGCGGCGGTGGCTTCCACGGCGGCGGCTTCGGCGGGGGCGGATTCCACGGTGGCGGTTTCGGCGGCGGCTTCCGCGGCGGCAGTGTCGGCGGCGGATCGTTCCGGAACGGCGGCTTCGGCGGTGGCGCCTTCCAGAACGGGGGCGTCGGCGGGGCGCGGGTCGGCGGACTGGGCGGCGGCTTCCGCGGCGCCGGGCTCGGAGCGGCCGGCGTCGGCGGCGTCCGGACCGGCGGCCTGCGCACCGGCGGATATAACCAGGCTGGCCGGTTCGGCGGGATCGGAAATCGCGGGATCGCCGGTCGTGGCTTCGTCAACCGCGGCTATTACGGCCACCGCTACGGCCGCGGTGTCGGCTACGGGCTCGCCGGCCTCGGGCTCGGCCTCGGCGTCGGTTACGGCCTGGGCGGTCTCGACTACGGCTATGACAACTGCAACTACAATTACGGCTACGGCGCCTACGACCCGGCTGCCTGCAACAGCTATTACGGCTACGGCTACTGAGTCTGGAGGCGCGGGCGCCGTGCCCGCGCTCCCGCCCAGCGACGCGTCCGCGCCCGGCCCTGCAGGCCGGGCGTTCCCGTTCGGGCCCTCTGGCGCCAGTCGCGTCACGAGGCAACGTGGCGGCACGTCGATCGGCGCCGGCCTTCGCGAGCATCGGCGGCGAGACGCAGACCTGGAACCCAGGTCTGTGCCGCACTTGTCAGGGTCGGCGTCCCCGGCGCCCGGCCTCCGCCGCGCGATCTGCAGGTGACGGGGGCAGTCGCCGCCGACGAAGCCGGAAGCGTCCGCAGCCTTCGCGGCTCACGAAGGCTTGCTCAACATCTCCCGAATTGCGAACCGTTCCAATTGGATGAGGATGCCGCCTCCGGCGTGGCGTGGGGCGGAGACGATCGCGGTGGGCGGCGAGGGACTGGTTGCGGCGACGGCGGCGCTGCTCGTGCTCTGCATGGGCCTGTGGGCGACCGCGCTGCTGCCCGAGATCGTCACGGCACTCGCCTTCTTCGGACTGGCGATGCTGCTGCGGCTGGGCTCGGCCGCGACCGTGTTCTCGGGCTTCTCGTCCTCCGCCTTCTGGCTGGTCCTGTCCGGCATGGTGGTGGGGCAGGGCATAACCCGGACCGGCCTGGGCGCCCGGATGGCGCGGACCCTCGCCCTGCGGCTCTCGGGCTCCTACGGTCGGTTCATCGCCGGGCTGGTGATGCTCAGCTTCCTCATCGCCTTCGTCATGCCGTCGAATCTGGGCCGCATCGCCCTGATGATCCCCGTGACCCTGGCCCTCTGCGACGCCTTCGGCCTCGCGGCCGGGCGCCCGGGGCGGACGGGTGCGGTCCTGGCCGTCGGCCTCGCCACGCCGATCCTGTCGGCGGCGATCCTGCCCGCCAACGTCCCGAATCTCGTGATGGCCGGCTCGGCCGAGCACCTGCTCGGCCTGCACCTGTCGTACCTCTCCTACCTCCTCCTGCACGCTCCGGTCCTGGCGCTGGTGAAGGGCGTGCTGCTCGTCGCCCTCATCGTCCGGCTGTTCCCGGACGACCTCGGCTCCGCCGCTCCGGCCCTGCCGGACCTTCCCCCGCTCGCCGCGCCCGAGCGGCGCCTCGCGGTGATCCTCGCCTGCACGCTGATCCTCTGGATGACCGACAGCCTCCACGGCCTCGCCCCCGCCTGGGTCGGCCTCGCCGCCGCGGTCGTCTGCCTGCTGCCGCGGATCGGGGTCCTGCCGCCGGAGGCGTTCCAGCAGGTGAACCTGCGAACCTGCTTCTACATCGCGGCGCTGCTCGGCCTCGTCGCCCTGGTCAACGAGACCGGGCTCGGCGAGCGCCTCGGCCATCTGCTGTTGACCGTCGCCCCCCTGGCGCACGACGCGCCGACGCAGAACTTCGCGGTGCTCACCGGCATCGCCACGGTGCTGACCCTCCTCGTCACCGCCAACGGCGCCCCGGCCCTGTACACGGCGCTCGCGGGCGAGATGTCGGAGGCGAGCGGGCTGTCACCCTTCGCGGTCGTCTCGCTGCAGGTGATCGGCTACTCGACCCTGTTCTTCCCCTATCAAGCGCCCCCGATCGTGTTCGCCAGCGAGCTCGGGCGGGTCCGTCTCCGGGACGCGACCCGGCTCACCCTGAGCTTCGGTTTCCTGTCACTCCTGGTGGCTGCGCCCCTCGACTACGCGTGGTGGCGCATCCTGGGGCAGCTGAAGTGACAGAATCGGCAAAGTGTCGTCCCAGAGGGCACATTGCGCCGCACCATGACGGATTGCGGGTTGCCCGCTCAGGCTCTAGCGCTACCAGATTAGAGACGGTCCAGTTCGCAGCTGCGAGGCTTCAACACGATGGCACCCACCGCCCGCCCGACAGTGGCTCAGCCCATGTCGCCGCATCTCCAGATCTATCGCTGGACCTGGACGATGGCGATGTCGGTGTTCCACCGCATCACCGGCACCGCGCTCTACGGCGGGACTGCTCTCGTCGCGATCTGGCTCGTGGCTCTGGCCTCGGGACCGGCCGGCTACTCTTACGTGGCCGGGTTCTTCGGCTCGATCTTCGGGCGCCTGATCCTGTTCGTCTACACGTGGATCCTGATGCACCACATGCTCGGCGGCATCCGGCACCTGATCTGGGACACCGGCGTCGGCTTCGACCGGGAGAAGCGCCTCTCGATGGCCCGGCTGACGCTGATCGGCTCGGTGGCCCTCACCCTCGTCATCTGGGCGGTCGCCCTTCTGGTCCGCTGAGGAGGACGACATGGCTAAGGAAGAGGTCCGGCAGGACACGCGCGTCTCGATCCGCACGCCGCGCGCCCGCGTGCGCGGCCTGGGCGTCTCCCATCACGGCGCCGGGCACTGGTGGCTGCAGCGGCTGACCGCCGTCGCCAACGTCGTGCTGATGCTGAGCTTCGTGGTGATCATCGCCAAGATGGCGGGCCGCGGCTACGCGGAGGCGCGGCTCCTCGTCGCGACCCCTCTGGTCTCGATCCTCCTGATCCTGGCGCTACTGTCGGTCACGGTCCACATGCGCCTCGGCATGCAGGTGATCATCGAGGACTACGTGCACGCGCCGGCGACGAAGATCGCGGCGGTGTTCGCCAACAACGCCTACGCGGTCGTCGTGGCCGTCGCCTGCCTCTACGCGGTCCTGCGCATCGGCTTCGGACAGCCGGCCTGACCCCGCCAACATCGATCTCGAGGAGCCGAACATGGCCGCCAACGGCACCAACGGCAGCGGGCCTGCCTACACCATCCACGATCACGCCTTCGACGTCGTGATCGTCGGCGCGGGCGGCGCGGGACTGCGCGCCACGGTGGGCTGCTCGGAAGCGGGCCTGCGCACCGCCTGCATCACCAAGGTGTTCCCGACGCGCTCGCACACGGTGGCGGCGCAGGGCGGCATCTCGGCCTCGCTGGGCAACATGGGCCCGGACGACTGGCGCTGGCACATGTACGACACCGTGAAGGGATCGGACTGGCTCGGCGACCAGGACGCCATCGAGTACCTCGTGCGCAACGCGCCCGCCGCCGTATACGAGCTGGAGCACTGGGGCGTGCCGTTCTCCCGCACGGAGGAGGGCAAGATCTACCAGCGCCCGTTCGGCGGCATGACGACCGATTACGGCAAGGGCACCGCCCAGCGCACCTGCGCGGCGGCCGACCGGACCGGCCACGCCATGCTGCACACCCTCTACGGTCAGGCGGTGAAGAACCAGACCGACTTCTTCATCGAGTACTTCGCCCTCGACTTGATCATGGACGACGAGGGCCGCTGCCGCGGCGTCATCGCCCTCGATCAGGCCACCGGCGAGATCCACCGCTTCCGCGCCCAGATGACCATCCTGGCGACCGGCGGCTACGGCCGCGCCTACTTCTCGGCGACCTCCGCCCATACCTGCACGGGCGACGGAAACGCCATGGTGCTGCGCGCCGGCCTGCCGCTGCAGGACATGGAGTTCGTGCAGTTCCACCCGACCGGCATCTACGGCGCCGGCTGCCTGATCACCGAGGGCTCCCGCGGCGAGGGCGGCTACCTCACCAATTCCGAGGGCGAGCGCTTCATGGAGCGCTACGCGCCGTCGGCGAAGGACCTCGCCTCGCGCGACGTGGTCTCGCGCTCCATGACCATGGAGATCCGCGACGGCCGCGGCGTCGGCAAGAACAAGGACCACATCTACCTGCACCTCGACCACCTGGACCCGAAGATCCTGCACGAGCGCCTGCCGGGCATCTCGGAATCCGCGCGGATCTTCGCGGGCGTCGACGTGACCAAGGAGCCGATCCCTGTCATCCCGACCGTCCACTACAACATGGGCGGCATCCCCACGAACTATCACGGCGAGGTGCTGACGCTGCGCGACGGCAACCCCGACACGGTGGTCGCGGGGCTGATGGCGATCGGCGAGGCGGCCTGCGTCTCCGTCCACGGCGCCAATCGCCTGGGCTCGAACTCGCTGATCGACCTCGTGGTCTTCGGCCGCGCCGCCGGCAAGCGCTGCGCCGAGATCGTCGAGCCGAACGGCCGGGCCATGGAGCTGCCCAAGGGTGCGACCGACAAGGCCCTCGAGCGCCTCGACCGGTTCCGCTACGCCAACGGCTCGACGCCGACCGCGGAGTTGCGCGCCGAGATGCAGAAGACGATGCAGAACAACTGCGCCGTGTTCCGCACCGGCGAGGTGCTGGAGGAGGGCAAGGGCCTGATCCACAAGGTCTGGAACGCCGCCGCCGACGTGAAGGTCACCGACCGGTCGCTGGTCTGGAACACCGACCTCCTGGAGACCCTGGAATTCGACAACCTGATCGGCCAGGCGGTGGTGACGATGGAATCGGCCGCCAACCGCACGGAGTCCCGCGGCGCCCACGCGCGCGAGGACTTCCCGGACCGCGACGACAAAGACTGGATGAAGCACACCCTGTCCTGGCTCGACGAGGGTCAGCAGCAGGTGGTTATCGATTACCGCCCGGTCCACACCTACACGATGTCCAACGAGATCCAGTACATCGAGCCTAAAGCGCGCGTGTACTGATCTGCAACTCTGCACCACGACTGCGGCGGCGGGGCCTCACCCCTCCGGCCGCCGCGTCCTGCTCTAGCGGAAGCCGTCGAGAACCATGGCTCAGTTCAACCTTCCGAAGAATTCCCAGATCACCCAGGGCAAGTCCTGGCCGGCCCCGCCCGGCGCCAGGAACCTGCAGACCTTCAAGATCTACCGCTGGAACCCGGATGACGGGGCCAACCCGCGGATCGACACCTACCAGGTCGACCGCGAGGATTGCGGCCCGATGGTCCTCGACGCGCTGCTGTGGATCAAGAACAAGGTCGACTCGACGCTGGTCTTCCGCCGCTCCTGCCGCGAGGGAATCTGCGGCTCCTGCGCGATGAACATCGAGGGCCAGAACGCGCTGGCCTGCACGATGGGCATCGACGAGTGCAAGAGCCCCGACAACGCCCTGCCAGTGATGACCCGCAAGGACAAGGACGGTGCGATCCGGATCTACCCGCTGCCGCACATGCCGGTCCTGAAGGACCTCGTGCCGGACCTGACGAACTTCTACGCCCAGCACGCCGCCATCGAGCCTTGGCTCCAGACCGAGACGCCCGCGCCCGAGAAGGAGTGGCGCCAGACGCCGGAGGACCGCTCCCGCCTCGACGGGCTCTACGAGTGCATCCTGTGCGCGTGCTGCACCACGTCGTGCCCGAGCTACTGGTGGAACGGCGATAAGTTCCTCGGCCCGGCGGCCCTGCTGCAGGCCTATCGCTGGCTGATCGACTCGCGCGACGAGAACACCGGTCACCGCCTCGACGGCCTGCACGACCCGTTCCGCCTGTATCGCTGCCACACGATCATGAACTGCGCCAACACCTGCCCGAAGAGCCTGAACCCGGCGAAGGCCATCGCCGAGATCAAGAAGATGATGGTCGAGCGCACGCTCTGATCGCGCAGTCGTGCCGGGTGTTGAGGCCTGAGGGCCACACCCGGCCGAAAAGGCCGGCTCTCCGCAGCAGAGTCGGTCCGGGCCGAGAGGGCTGCCTTGCGGTCAGCGCAATTGCCACGGAGTCAGGATCGAAGCGCCTCCGCGCCGTGAATCCTGACCCGAAGTGGACCGATGCTGCGCCCGAGCCTGTCGACGTTCGCCGTTCTCTGTCTGGCCGCCAGCCTCGGCGCCTGCGCCTCCAGCCGCCTCGACGGGCCGCGCACCCGGGGGCCGTCGCCCCAGGCGTCCCTGGACACCGTGCCGGCCATGCCGTCGGGCACGGTGACGGCGGCCCCGCTGGCGCCGCCGCCCGGCGTCGCGGCGAGCCCCGACGCGCCGCCCCCGCCCGGCGCCCAGGCGGC